>NZ_BAAGGQ010000014.1:0-57774 GCF_054658595.1 Lactovum odontotermitis | reverse complement strand
CTATTAATCTGTATAAGGATTATAAGTATTTGGATTGCCATCATCGGGATACACATATGGCTTTGTTTTCTTTCTGCTATTCTTATCTAGAAAATAACTTATTAAAACAGTCCCAATATGGCTCCAACAGCAGCTCCAAATGGTCAAAATGACGAACCAGTTACTGCACCTGTTTTACCCCTTTTACCATTCTTATTTTTCTTAACGTATTAAACGATTTTCGTATCATCAATGTTCGATAAATCACAAAACCAATTATGAAAACTTCTACCAAAGAACTGAACAAAAAGCCAACCCGTCCTTTTGAATCCTAAATCAGTACCGAAGCACCCGCAAAGAGGAAAACAGTACCAAACAAAAAAATGTCATAATTGTATATCCTTTCCTGTTTCTTTTTACCACTGTAAAAGCAATGTCTAGAATTTTTAAATTTTTTATTTCAAAAAAGTTTTTATTCACAGTTTGTTTCCGCAAAATACGTTTTTCATAAAAATAAGAAATACATAAACCCAAGCAGAAAGTACATAGAAACATCAAAATTTCTAGAAGTCGAATTCTCGTGTTTTAGCTTCCAACTTCCTCAAGCAGTTCTATTTTCTTTAAAACGATTCTTCTATATTTTCTGGGTCTATTCAGACTCCAAAGCAAGGCAAACGCAAAGACCACAAACCACAGTGACATGTTAAAGAAAAACAGAATATCAGAATTATACCCATTTACAAAGTAAGCAAACGCCAAAAGAGAAGCAATCGCAATAGTCGAAACATTAATAACTACTATACCCGCCACCGCTAATGCAAAATGTCCTTGCTTAATTTCTTTCACTTTTTTGATTGAGTCCTCCGTCAAATTCTCTATTTTTCCCAAGCTAGAACTCATTTTAAAATTATAGTAATACTCGCTAAGACACATTATAATCACGAGAACGAATAATGTTGAAATAACAGAGATGAACATTGAAAGTAAAAATTTCCTTATTGGAAAAGCATTGACAGCAGAAGGAAAATGGCTGAGGCTTTGGACTAGAATAAATAATAAGACAATACCAAATATTCTATAATCGGAAGCATTTGCCAGCGGCGAAGAACCGCCATTATTTGCGAAAGTTAATTCATATATCGTTTGAGACCTCGGAGAGTAACCTATTCTACAATCGTTACTATTTCTCCCTATGTCTATAATTCGTTCTCTTTTTATCATTTTGCTTTCGCTTTCTTCTTGCGATTATCATATCAATAAACTCCATCTAACTTATTTTCCATTTGCAAAATAAACATCCCCTTTGTAAAAATAATTATTACGTAGTATATTATAATTTCAGAAAATTGTCAATCATTTAATTATCTCGCAACTTAATATTTTTATCTCAACAAACAAGTAAATTTCAAAAAATCAAAGAATACGCTTGACTTAAAAGAAAAAAACTCCATTTTGAAACCAAAATAGAGTTTATCCACAGTCTAAAGCCCATTGAGCTCATCTTATTCTGTATAATACTTAACCACCGCATCACGGAAAAACTCCGCCACACCGTCAAAGTCACGGTCATAGTTCTTGCGGAAGCGCGAATCATCCACATACATTTGCGCAAAGCCCCGATGCATCTCAGCTGTAATCGGCTGCGACAGGTGATAAGACAGCCACTGCGCATGCAGCTCAACGGCTTCACGCGCCATCGTCTCATCTTTCTCCGGGAAAGCAGCATTCAGTAAATCTACAATTCTCTGATGTGTGTCCTCATCCCAATTCATTTCACCTTGCGTTCTCTCCAGATACTTTTCGTTCGCACGGTCCGCGGCTTCATCACCGTATTTCTGACGCACCTCTTGCCCGTACTTCTCTTCATTTTCCTGCACCCGCAACTTTTTCAGCTGCTCAAAATCCTTTTCTGACATTTGAAAATCTCCTTTTTCAAGTTTTTTTGTGAGACTGTCAATCAAATCAGATAAGCGCTGCTGCTCCTGACGCAGACGAAACAAATGCTCTGACAAAGCTGACTGTTCATCCATCGTGCGCGACAGAACTTCTTGAATCGCTGAAAGCGGCATGTCCAGCGCACGCAAGTTCATAATGTAGAAAATCTTCGTCAAATCTGACGGCTCATACTCACGATAGGTGTTTTCTCCGCGCTTCGGCGCCAAAAGACCAGCGTTTTCCCACACTCGCAGGGTTCTCGAGGTCAAACCAGTCATTTTTGTCACTTCTTTGATATTCATGCTCACAATTATATCATACAACTTGACCTTGGGTCAATGTCAAGCACAAAGCACGTCCTAATAAAAAAGCGCTCAAAGCGCATTTTTATCATAACCGTCAGTATAAACTTCCTGCTTCAACACCCCAACATAAGGCAGATTACGGAAATCTTCGTCATAGTCAAGCCCATAGCCGACCACAAACTCATTTGGAATCTCAAAGCCCTTATAATCAGGCGTGAGGTCAACTTCACGGTTAGAAGGCTTATCCAGCATCGTCACAATCGTTACCTTCGCCCCGCGATGCTCAAGCAGCTCCTTCAAATACTTCAGCGTCAGCCCCGTATCAATAATATCCTCAGCAATGATGACCTCGCGGCCGTTCACCGGCGTGTCAACATCCATAATCATCTTCACCTCGCCGGAAGACTTAGTGCCGCCGTGATAGCTCGACAGCGTCATAAAATCGATTTCAACATGCGTGTCGATACGCTTAATCAACTCAGCCAGAAAAGGAATCGAACCCCGTAAAATCCCCAGAATCAGCGGATTCTTCCCGTCAAAATCCTTCGTAATTTGCGCGCCAAGCTCCTTGGCCTTCTCAGCAATTTCTTCCTCAGTAATCAGCACCTTTTCGATGTACTGCTCAAGCATGTTCCGTCTCCTTTATTCAGGGCTCTAACCCAGATTCTTTGTTTAATTGTAGCACTTTCAAGACCATTACTCAAATCAGAAGTCATTTTCAGCACAGGCACAGCATAAATGTCTGAGTTGACCGCAATCACAGGCACATCCCTTTGGTTTAGGGCAATCTTCTCATCGATAAAATATTTCTTTAACGCCTTATTTACACCGCGGATTTGTATGAAATCACCCGGGCTTCGCTTTCTGATGGCATACTTCTCATTTACTGGCAAATTTACCGCCAAATAATGGGAATCGTTCGGGTTTTCAGTCACAACTTCCAGCTCCCAAGCCTCCAGCGACCGCGTCAAATAGAATTCCTGCACATTTTTCACGAAAAAGTAATCATTCGTGATTCGGCCTGAGAATTGCGCAGATTTGCGGATAATGTGCAAAATCTGCTCAAACTGCCCCTTGCTGAGCTGTAAATCCGCAAACCGCATCAAATACTCCTGCAGAATAAAATACTGCAAATCCTCATCCTGCGCCAGGAAACGCGCTAAATCAATCCTGTCATCCAAAATGGACAAACTGTCAATCTGACCGCGAATCAGCCGCATACTCCGGGAAATCTCAGCCGACAAATCCGTCAAACTTGCCAAAAACTGCGGATTCTCCTGCGACAATTCAGGAAAATAGACATTTCTCACACGATTGCGCAAATGATTATTCTCATGATTTGTAAAATCCTCGAAAAAGTCCGCCGCACCATCAAGCTCTGACTTACGAAAAGCCAGCAAAGGCCGAATGAGCTCACCGCCCGCAAAGCCTTGCCTTTCAGGAATTCCGCCCAAATAACGCAGACGGCGCCCGGTCAATAAACGCATGAAGACCGTCTCCGCCTGGTCCTCCTGATGATGGGCAGTAACCAGTACATTGTAGCCATTTTTTTGCATAATCTCAGAAAAATAGTGATAACGAAATTTCCGGGCTGCGTTTTCTGAAAACTTTCCAGTAAACGCAGACGAGAAAAAAGGAATTTCCAGCATCTTCATTTTTTCCCGGAGAAAACGCTCTTCCTGCTCAGATTCCGCACGAACCTTATGATTGACGTGCGCCACCGCTAACTCAATGTCCAACTTCTCACGCAAATCATAGAGCCAGTTAAACAACGTCATCGAGTCCTGTCCGCCGGATAAGGCAACCAGCACGCGCGAATGGGCGCTAAAAAACGCTCGCTCCTGACAAATTCGCAAAAATGTTAATTCATTTGGACTCATCATCTTATTTAAGTGCCTCATAAACCGTCTGTGAAATCTCGGTAAGCAGGCTGTCCGGCTGCTCGCCGGTTGTCATAATCACGAGCACATAAGGCTCCGGCGTGAAAACAATCGCAGCATCATTGTTCTCTTCGTCAGCAATCCCGATTTTATGGGCAACCTTTACATTATCCGGCACAGCCGCGTCAATCCTTGATGTATCATAGGAAGTACTGAAAAGTGCATTGAAACAAGCACCGCCCTCACCATAAAGCGCCAGAAGCGTATTCGCAACCATCTGACTGCTCGCATCTCTCGAAGATGTGGACCAGTCCGCACCTGCAATTTTCTTTATCTCTGCCTGAAAATCTGCAGAGAATTTGTCAGTTTCATAATAAGCCAGCATGTTTGAGGCCACATTGTCAGATTCTTTAGCTGCCAGATTAATCAAATCCTGGAGCTGGTAATCCTTATTGTCGGCACTTTTCGACATGCTGCCGGTTCCAGTAGCCTGAAAAGCTTCCCAAGATGTATCATTCACCTCTTCCGTATATTTCAGCTTGTCTGTCAAGGCTGCATTTCCAGCGTTAATCTGCTTTTGTGTCCAATAAAGAATCGGCAGTTTCCATAAGCTGGCCGCATAAATCATTTTATCCGGGTTGACAGTCACTGTAAACTTACTGTCAAGCTGCTTTACAGTGATTGACAGGTCTTTATCCGCATATTTCTGAGTCAATGTTTTTTCCAAATCCAGCATTTTAGGATTTTTCAAACTGACGGAAGCAGCGTCAATCCAGCCGGTCCGTCCGCCGTCAAAGCTCACTTCATAATAAGTGCCCCAATGAGTCTTAGCTTTTGCTAAAGTCTGCAAAGTCTGATTCCCAGAAATTGTGTCGTAAACTTCCGGATTAAAGGTTGTAAAGGGACTGTAAAGCACGTTTACATCACTCATCAAATACACCGTGGTTGACAGCTTTTCTCGTGTCAACGTAATGTCGGACGCGATTGATTTACTGCTTGCCAGCACGAAAGAGCCGTCAGCCAGCTCAAAAGCCGGCTTTTTCCCGGATAAACTCAGTTTTTTAATCGAAAGATGACCCTGCGCTGCAATCAAAGTTTTCTTCTTCGTCAAGTTCACATCTTTATAACTCATTATATCTGACAAAGCCACTGCCCGCAGCGGAATCACTTTCAAATATTTCGTCTTCGGCTGATTTTTGACCAGCTGCTTTTGAGCAGGCCTTGCCTCCTGAAAAAAAGCAAAAAACACTAGCACCAGTAACAATGCTAGTATAACATAAACAAGCCAGGGAATTTTTTTCAACTTAGTCTTTATTATTTCTTGCATCTTGTAAAACCCTGTCAAGCATTTCATTGCCGGAGCTCAAATCTGCATTACGCCAAACATCAAGTTTTGCAAACATCGGATTACCGCCGTGCAGCAGCTCATAAGTACGCTGACGCTGACCAAATGATTCGCTCGTCACATCCCAGGCCAAATTCAAAAGCAGCGCCCTGTCCTCAGCAGAAATCAGCGGACTAGTCAAACTCGCCTTCAAAATCTCTGCAATTTCCGGATTATCAAACTGTGCAAAATCCGGGATACCAACCGCCGAACCACTTGAAAACTCAGCAATCACGCGAAGAACCTCGTCATAATAAGCCGTCAAAGAAACACGCACAGCCAGCAGAGAATTCATATTCGGCGTGAAAACCTCACCCTCGAGATGTCCCGTCAACTCACTTCGAAGCACAGCCCCGCGAATCAATTCCAGATTGACTGTAAGTCCGCCCAGCATCTCCTGAACCCTCGTAAATCCGGTCAATCCCAGCTTCTCAGCCAGACGCAGCGCAATTGACGTCGCAAATTCCAGCTTGACAAGCCCGCGAACCTCGTCTTGATGCGCAGTGTGCACATAAAGCCCGCTTCCGCCAAAGAAAGCATTGGATAATTCAACATTACCGCAGACCAGCAGATTTTCATTCGGCACAAAGACATCATCAAAAATCAGCATGGCATCCAACTCATCAAAAGCATTCGCCAGCGGATGATCCGCTAAACTGCCCTCACGCAAAGTCGGCTTACGGCAGACCACTTTAAGGCCAGAAGCGTTTAAAGGCAGCCAGAAAGCCAGCGCAAACTTAGTGTCTTCCGGTGCCAAACCAGGCAGATTAAAGACCAGCAGCTGGTCAGCAAACGGCGCCAGCGTATTGACCTGCTTCGCCCCGCGCAGCACCACACCATCTTCGCGCTCTTCTTTAATCCAGACGCCGGCAAATTCCTCACCGGCATTCAATAGGTCCTGAAGCCCCCTACCACGGTCAACCTGAGGATTTTGAATCGCATGAGAGACAAACAAATCCTCGTTTCGAACCATTTCAGCCCAGTTCTTGGCATTCTCGGCATAATCCGCACGATTGTCAGCCCCTAAAACAGCTGCATAATTCGAAAGAATCGCAATTCCGCTGTCAATAAAATCAGGTGTTCTCCCCAGCATGCCAAAAGATTCGCGCGCAATTTTCTCATAAACCGCACGTTTTTCAGCCAAATCTTCCGCTGAATGCGGTGTTAAAAAAAGCTTCGA
Organism: Lactovum odontotermitis; assembly: GCF_054658595.1. Taxonomy (NCBI): domain Bacteria; kingdom Bacillati; phylum Bacillota; class Bacilli; order Lactobacillales; family Streptococcaceae; genus Lactovum; species Lactovum odontotermitis. The sequence goes on along the minus strand of NZ_BAAGGQ010000014.1, from coordinate 51,111 downwards.
GATTGAAGACCCGTCTTCACCAGTAAAACTCAGTGTAGGGTCTGTCTCCCGCAGTTTGTAATAGCGCTGAATCACAGCCAGTGTTCGTGCAAATGTCGGCTCAGCCGTCAAATCTGTTAATCGTCCGCCGGCAAAATAAACCTCACGGCCGTCATTTAAATTTCCATCTCTTGTTGTCATTATTTTGAAGAACTTTCTGTTGTTAATGGGGAACTCGGCACCGTAAAGATTTTCTCATTAGCTCTTGTATAAAGATACCTGCTCCGGGCATACTTCTGCATGTAAAAAGAATTCTGCATGTTCTGAATCAGCTCAGACTGACTCGTTACCTTATACTTAACTTCTTTGCTCTCAGAAATCGTCTGAACATTCGTGGCCTTGGCCTTTTCCAGCGTCTGAAAAGATTTGACCAGTCCATAAGTCGGAATCGCCAACACAATCACAACTGTGATGAGAATCAGACCGAGATATTTACGGCGCGGCGTTGAAGCACGACGCTGTTTTTCCAGCTGGCGGTTCGTATATTCGTTGTTAAGCCGCAGAACATTTGGAACGTTCGGAACATTTGGTTCATTAGTCGTCCGTTGGTCCATCTGCTTCTCCTTTCAGCCGAGTTTCACTGATGATTTCATACATTTTTTCAGCATCTTCTTTACGAACATTTTCACGCAAATCAAGCACTTTAGCCTCTAGGATTTTATTACCGAAGCGAATAGTGATGATGTCGCCGGTTTTCAGCGCTGTTGCCGACTTGGCAATTTTCCCGTTGACTTGAATGCGGCCCTTATCCGCAACTTCCTTTGCCACAGGACGACGCTTGATTAATCGCGATACTTTTAAATATTTATCAAGTCTCATAGCGAAATTATAACATTTTCAACCTCTAAATAAAAGCCGATTACCGACTAAATCTTAAAAACAATACGAAAAATGATAAACACCAAATAAATAATCCAAAATCCAGCGTTAAACAATAGAGCCATCGCCCTTAGCCTGAAAAATTTCTGCCTATCTGTTTTTCTTGCAAATGCAAAAATACCCAGAAATCCGAGCAAAAACAAGAAACATAAAATACCCCACCAAAGCAGATTTAAGCTGATACTGGACAAGATAACCACAGAAACAGGCAGGGCAAACTCAGCTAGCAATAGGCGTGTTGCCCATCTTTGCTTTTCACTTTCTTCTTGCTCAAGTCTCTCTAATTCAACCTTAAGAGATTTTTTCTTCGTAAAATCAACCACTTATCCCTTAATTGTACAGAAAACTTTAATAAAATCAAGTGAAAAGCCAAGAACTTGTTTCACGTGAAACATTATTTGCCGTTTTCCTCTTTCTGCTCACGAATATCGGAAAGTGCCTCAGCAAACTTGATAATCTCCTGCAGCCAGAAAATCTCCGACTTTTCAGGCTTCAAGCGTACAACCATCTGCCCGCGTTCCTCAGCAACTTTCGCTTTCAGCACCGTTTTTGACAGAGCCTCAAAATAATCCTGCCCCTCATAAAGCGCACGCGAAGCCCTATCAAACTTGACCAAAATCTCACGCGGCTGTTTTTCAATCTTGGCAATAAGCGCATTTTCCGAAAAATACTTGAGCAAGCCAATTTCCAGCAGATAAGCAGCCTCGTCCGGATAAGTCCCGAAGCGGTCTAACAACTCGTCGCTGAGCTCCTCGTAAGCTACTCGGCTGTCGATTTGCCGAATTCGCTTGTAAATCTCGATTTTTTGACGTTCATCAGAAATGTAATCCGACGGCAAGAATGCGTCAAGACTGAGCTGGATTTCCGTATTGGACTTAAGTTTCTGCTTCGTCTCACCCAGCCGCTTATGGACTGCTTCCTCAAGCAATTGATTATACAAATCGAAACCAACTGTATCGATAAATCCGGACTGCTCCGCCCCCAGAAGATTGCCCGCTCCGCGGATTGACAAATCACGCATCGCAATCTTAAAGCCGCTTCCCAGCTCAGTAAAGCCCTTAATCGCGTCCAGCCGCTTCTCAGAGACCTCAGACAGAATTTTCTCCGGCTGATACATGAAATAAGCATAAGCCACACGATTCGTCCGCCCGACACGGCCGCGCAGCTGATAAAGCTGGCTCAGGCCCATTTTATCAGCATTCTCGATGAAAAGCGTGTTCGCATTGGGAATGTCAACCCCCGTCTCAATAATCGTCGTCGTGACCAGCATGTCATAATCACCCGCAATAAACGCCAGCAGCGTATCCTCCAGCTGAACCTCCGTCATTCGCCCGTGAATCGCTGCAATCCTGGCCTCCGGAACTAATTCTTCCAGCTGCGCCACCTTATTCTCAATGCTGTCAATTCGATTGTGCACGTAGAAAACCTGCCCGCCGCGGCCTAATTCACGTAGAACGGCATCGCGGATGACGTCATAATTCGTTTCCATCACATAGGTCTGAATCGGATAACGGTTTGTCGGCGGCGTCTCAATGACAGACAGGTCACGTATTCCCAGCATTGACATATGCAAAGTACGAGGAATCGGCGTCGCTGTCAAGGTCAGCACATCCACCTGCGTCTTCAGCTCTTTCAAGCGCTCCTTATGCTTCACACCGAAGCGCTGCTCCTCGTCAATCACCATCAATCCCATGTCAGAAAACTCGACATCCCTAGAAAGCAAGCGGTGAGTGCCGACAATCAGGTCAATCTGCCCCTTTTTTAATTTTTTCAGAATCTCAGCCTGCTCTGCTTTTGTCTGAAAACGCGATAAAACTGCCACATTCACGCCAAAATCAACAAAGCGCTCAGACATCGTCTGATAATGCTGCTCGGCCAGCACCGTCGTCGGAACAAGAACAGCCACCTGCTTGTGGTCATTTATGGCCTTGAAAGCCGCCCGCATCGCCACTTCTGTCTTGCCGAAGCCGACATCACCAACCAGCAGACGGTCCATCGGACGCAACTTCTCCATGTCCCGCTTGACCTCATCAATAGAGCGCTGCTGGTCCGGCGTTTCCACATAGCTGAAAGCCGCATCAAATTCCTGCTGATTTTCATCGTCGGGCGAAAATGCAAAGCCTTCCTGTGCCTGTCTTGCCGCATAGAGCTTGAGCAAATCCTCGGAAATATCTTCGATTTGTTTCTGGACAGAGCGATATGTATTCTTCCAGCGGCCGTCGTTCAGACGGTTGACCTTGGGAATTTTCCCTTCGCCGGCCGAATACTTACTGATATTATCCAGCTGGTCCACCGGAATGGACAGCGTGTCGCCCTTTTGATACTCAATGGTGAGATAATCCCGATGCATGCCGTCAATTTCGATAGTCTGAATGCCGAGATACTTACCAATTCCGTGAACCCGGTGAACCACGTAATCGCCGACTGTCAGCTCATTGTAGTCTTTCAGACGCTCCGCATTCGTAATATTCAGGCGCGGCGGACGTTTTTTCCTGACCTTGCCGAAAATCTCTGATTCCGTGATGAGCACCAGCTTTTCATCAAGAAAGACAAAACCGTTCGTCAAACTGGTCGAAATCAGATTGACTTGACCTTTCTGTAAATCATTGTTGACAGAAGCTGTAAACTTGATTTCTGTATTATTGAGCGCAGACGTTAATTTTTCAACATTTCCCGAGAGAACGACTGTAAAGTTCTGCTTGACAAACCTGTCAACTTCAGTGTAAAGCACATCCATCTGACCAAAGAACTGCTGCATGGAATGCTGTGTAAAGTTGTAAAGCAAGTCAAATCTCAGATTACCCAGCCCTTTCTGGAAATTTGAAAAATAAGTAATCGGTTTATAACTTCTCAGCTCAGCAAGTGTATCCGCCAAGTAAGTCTGGCCGTCAATACTGCGCTCAAGCGTCTTCTCCGACAAAATGAAATCAGCCAAGTCCAAATCAATTTTATGATTAGCTTCAGTAATTTTCTGAAAATCATCCACGAAAACCTGCACATTTTTCGGAAAATAGTCCCAAAGTGTTGACTTCTTTTCAAAGAAGAACTCAGCAAACTTACGGATGTCTTTGTGAATAAAATGATTCTTACTGGCTGCAATTAACTCGTCTAAACTCGGCAGATTTGCCTCAAAAAGCAGCTTTACACCCTTGTCAATTTCCTTGTCAGTCAGGACCAAATCGCTGGCCGGGCTTATCTCTACGCTGTCAACCTTCTCCAAAGACTTCTGACTTTCCGCGTCAAAAGACTGAATCCGGTCAATTTCATCGCCGAAGAATTCCATGCGCACGGGATTCTCTGCATCCAGAGGATAAATGTCCACAATATCCCCGCGATGCGAAAATTCACCCGGCGTTATCACCCTATCAACACGCTCAAAACCAGAATTCAACAAAAGCTTAGTTAATTCTGACAAATCGTAGTTATCACCTGCTTCTAAGCGCAAATAGTTTTCCTGGAAATTATCCGGCAAAGAAAGATAAGAGCGCATTGCCAGCCAAGGAATGACCAGAAAGCCTGTCTGAGCTGGTTCAAGCAGGAACTTCAGAGCATCCAGCCGATAAGCCGTTCTATCCTTGCTCGCAACTGCAAATTCAGCAAAAACACTGTCATCCGAGAAAAACTGATGAACCGCCGTTTCACCAACCAGCTCTGTCAATTCGCTGACGAGCTCATTGGCATGGAACTGATTATCCGTGATAATCACGTATTTCTCAGGATTATTGGCAAAGGCGTTCGCCATCACGAGCGATTTACTTGTACCAGAAAGACCTGTCAGCAGCGTGCGCTGAGTCTTTGCAAATCCAGCCTGCCAGGACTGAAGCTCACGGTTACTATTTAAAAAATCAATTATGTTCATCCGTTATATTTGCTCATTGTTTTTTCGAAATCATTCGTCTTAAGGTAAAACTGCAGCGCATCCGCAGCTTTTCTGATGCCTAACTGCGCCTCTGTCGCTTCTTCTCCCTCAAAACGCGACAAAACGTGATTCACAACCGTCCAGCCCGGTTTCGGCCGACCAATCCCGATTTTCACGCGTTTCCACTCGGTGCTGCCCAGATGCACAATCAGCGACTTGACGCCTCTTTGGCCGCCGGAAGAACCTTTTTGCCGCAGCCGCACACGTCCCGCAGGCGAATCCAAATCGTCCACAACCACAACCAAATCTGACAAATCCAGATTAAAATAAGTCATCAGCGGCTTGATTGACCGGCCTGACTCATTCATAAAGGTCTGCGGCTTGACCAGGAACACTTTTTCATTGTTTACGCGCGCTTCTGCGATTTCCGCAAGAAAGGACTTTTCCATGCGAAAGGACACACCTAGTTCCTGAGCCAGTAAATCAACCGTCATGAAACCCATATTATGCCGGGTGGCATCGTATCTCTCACCTGGATTTCCCAGTCCCACAATCATTTTCGTCATTCTATCGCCTCTAAAAATTCTTTTATTTCTTCTTTGTTATGTAAAACTGTCAAATTCGGCAGATAAACAAGTTTATCCCGCGGACTTTCCTTTATCCAGACAAACATCTGCCGCATCACCTGTAAAGTTACTTTGTAATTTTACCTTTTCAATTCCAAGCTTTTGCCTTATCCGACGCTTGATAAGCCTCATGTAAAGCCGATGTAGAGGAATATCGAGAAAAATGACCCTGTCAACTTGCTGTAAAGCTGCTGTAAACCTGTCGCGTAAACTATCCTCAATAATGAAATCATCCTGCGCCAGAATTTCCTGAAAAAGCCGCGATATTTCGTCGTCTGGACGTCTGAAATTGCCGATTTTCGACCCAGAATCCATTTTTATGGACAAACTCGTCCAGATGGTAAACTGGAATACCAAGAATTCTGGACATTTCCACCGCTAGTGTTGATTTTCCAGAGCCAACCCTACCTACAATATAGTATTTCATTCTCGGCTTCCCTTACAAAACGCCTAGAAAACGCAAAAAACCCGATAAAAACTTTATCAGCCCCCCTGCTAGAACATTATATCAAAAAAAGGCAGAAATCGCCTTTAATATATCTGTTAAACATTGAAGCGGAACTCCATGACGTCGCCGTCCTGACCCACATAGTCCTTGCCCTCTTCACGCAGCTTGCCGGCCTCACGCACTGCCTTCTCAGAGCCGTACTTGACCAGGTCGTCAAAAGACATCGTGACCGCACGAATGAAGCCGCGCTCAAAGTCCGAGTGAATCACACCGGCCATCTGCGGCGCTTTCATGCCACGCTTAAAAGTCCAGGCACGCACTTCTTTTTCCCCAGCCGTCAAGAAAGTCGCAAGCCCCAGCAAATGATAAGCAGCTCGCGTCAATTCATCCACGCCAGACTCTTCCAAGCCCAGAGATTCAAGGAACTCCTGCTTATCTTCCGGCTCCAAATCAGCAATCTCTTCTTCGATTTTAGCCGAAATTACAACAACTTCAGAGCTTTCAGTTGCCGCAAAATTCCGAATTTGCTTGACATAATCAATATTGTCAGGCTCTCCGACCTCATCTTCAGAAACATTGGCCACATAAAGAACCGGCTTACTTGACAGCAGGAACAAGCTCTTGACAACCTTCTGCTCCTCTTCGTCAAATTCAAGCGTACGCACCGATTTTCCAGCTTCCAGAACCGGCTTAATCTTCTGCAGCACATTAAATTCAGCCACTGCGGCCTTATCTGTCTTGGTTCTAGCAATCTTCGCCACCCGCTCGTATCGCTTGTTGACAGACTCCAGGTCCGCTAAAATCAGCTCCAGATTGATTGTCTCAATATCAGAAATCGGGTCCACAAAAGCACCCTCGTGCCCCTGCTCGCGCATGACATTTTCATCATCAAAAGCCCGCACCACGTGGATAATCGCGTCAACTTCACGGATATTCGCCAGAAACTTATTTCCCAGGCCCTCACCTTTTGATGCGCCTTTGACAATCCCCGCAATATCTGTAAACTCAAAGGTCGTGTGCACCACCTTTTTCGGGTGATACATCTCGGCGAGCTTATCAAGTCTGGCATCAGGCACCTCAACGACGCCGACATTCGGGTCAATCGTTGCAAAAGGATAATTAGCCGCCTCTGCGCCTGCACGCGTGATGGCGTTAAATAAAGTCGATTTTCCGACATTCGGCAGGCCGACGATTCCAGCTGTTAATGACATTATTAATAATTCCAATCTTATTTGAATAATGCTATTATAACATTTTTGCTTTATTTCGTTGCTTCTCGACATGTTTAGGTCAATGTCAAGCTTCTTCCTGCTTAGGCTTCAGCCGTATCCAGGTTTTAGCCAGCACGCCCAGCAAGAGTCCTGCCACAAAGACAAGCAGCCAGCGCCAGTCAAAGCTCTGCCCTGCCGCCTCCGTCTCCGGCGTTGTATCCTTCGTCGCAATCGGCGCCGCAAAGAAGTCAAAAATCCGACTGTTGTCCACCCCGCTGGTCCGTGTATTCGACAGAAGCGTCGCGAAATTGCTGTAATAGTCCTGACTGGTCTTGAAAGCGCCGTTTCCTGTGCTGAGCAGGCTCCCGGTATTGTCAATGACTGCCTTGGCATCTGTCTGTGTTTCCGTCACCGTCTCAACCATCTGCGTGAACTGATCCGCATTGCTCTTGATGATCTGTGCACTGTCTGCGGTGCTCTTTGCCTGTTCAGAACTGGATTTCATTATTCCGGAAAGCATGCTGTAAAGACTGTCGCCGCTGGCCTTGTCATAATAGAGCGACATCTCATCCGTGCTGCCCCCCTCCGGCCAGGCCTTCTCCTCAAGCAGACCCGCGTCCTGCTTCTTCCAGTCCTTGTACTGCGCCTCTAGCGCATCCGTCGTCTCCCCGTACCACTTGTTCAGCGTTTCGCTGATCTGGGAGAAATAGTCCCCCGGCATGTGTGCATCCAGTGTGCTTTTGTCGCTTTTCAGCGTCTTGAGTGTCTCGGAAAGAGTCCCCAATGTCTCCGTGACAGCCCTGATATTGGCGCTGCCTTTCTTCATGAATTGATTCACCTCTTCATCGTTCAGATGATCCAGGATTTCGAGCTTATCCATGTTGCCGTACATCCTGTAAACTGACTTGGCATCAGCACTGCCTCTGAAGTCTGTGATGCCTTCCATGCCGGTATATGTCGCTCCCGGTGCACCATAGAGGAAGGCAATGAGCTGCGACGCAGTGTCGATGTCGCTGAAGAGGCTGGTGATCGTGCCGAAATTTCCGCCGCCGACGTATTCTGAAATAGGGGAACCTGAAATCAGAGCGAAACTGTCGGTACTGGACTGGACAATGTCACCTGAGCTGCCGGTAATCGTCGCGGTGACACTTGTAAGCAGATCTTCCTGTGCAGGATCCGCCTGGCTGACCTCATAACTGAGGGTGTATGTTTTAGCCGGACCTGCCGGTACTCCCACTGATGATTCTTCGTCTGGATCCGGCTCAACCGGAGCCGCTGCCGAATTATCCAGAACAATTGAAGCCGGATTAGTGATCGCGAGAGCCGCTCCTGTGTCATCGGCTGCACCCGCAAGTGAAGCGGTGCCGTTAACAGTCTGAAGCGTTACCGTGTAGACTTCTCCAGCCGGAACACTGACAGTCAGCTGTTTGGTGAAAGGACTACCTGTGCCGGCTGAATCCGGGGCACTGGTGAAATTGACAGTGCCGGTGTTAAGCCCGAAGTCGGCGGCATAATTCCTGAGGACATCAATCTCCTCTTCGATTTTCTGCTTCTGAGCCGCATCAATGGACTGGTTGGCAAGCAGGGCATCCAGCAGCGGAGTATATTCACTGACATCCACTGAGACTTGGCTCAGGAGTCCGCTGATGGTGTCCGGATAGGCCGTCCCGAGATTGTTTTTCTCCTCAAAGGACCGGGTAATCAGCTCCGCAAGAGCCACTTTCGCATTGTCCTTTGTTTCAAGCGCTGTAAAGTCTGTTTTGTCAGCGCTTGCTTTAACCTCTTGTCCGAAAAACTGTGAATAGAGCGCCTTTTCAAGCCCCAGAAGCGTTGCCTGCTTGTCACTCAGTTCGGTGATCTGTGTGCCGATGTCGTCGCTCACCCCAGTGATGAGGCTATTGTAGTCCGCAATCCCTGCTTTCAGCTCTGCATAAAGTCCGCTTTCCTTCCCGTCACTGCTGGTCTTGTCAAACTTCTGAAGGGCTTCTGCCGCCTGTTGATAAGCCGCGGTGTACTGATCGTAGTAAAAGCTCTGGTCCGAAGCCGCCTGACGGGTGATGCCGCCGTTGGCATTCGTCAGGTTAAGACCGGTGATCTGTTCCTGGGTATCGAAATATTTTGTCAGATCCGGCAGCTGTTCATTCAGATCGTCGCTGTTTTCATTCAGCATTTTAGTGACCGTTTCCGTGAAAGTGTTCTGTGTGTCAATCCAGCTGTCATTCTGCTCCTTCAGACTGTTTGAAATGGTCACGACCGAGCTGTAGCCCTCATCCGTCGTCTGGAAAGGACCGTAGACCTTATCATTCAGCGTGGTCAGAATGGCCCCCTGACTGTTCACCACATCTCCCATGCTAGTCTGGGCATCGGCCACATTTCCCGCCACAGAGGCATAGTACATCTTGACAATTGAGCGGTTGAAGTCGTAGAGGACATTGACAATCTTGTCCTGCAGGAGCTTACCGGTCAGCTCAGGCTCAGAACTCAGAACCTTATAGCTGACCTGGGCTTTCTGAGGATCCATGGCCTGAAGCGTCAGAATATTCTGTGAAAAGTTCTGCGGGAGATAGATGACTGCCTGAACAGAACCGTCCTGGTAGGCCTTGTCTGCCACACTGCGCGCCGCCACCTGCCAGTTGTACTGACTGTCATTTGAGACAAGATTGACGAAAGTCTGGCCGAAATTGTAATTCCGCGCATTGAAAGACGCCGGCTGATCCTCATTGACCAGAGCAATCGTCGGCTTCTTCGCCTGCAGCGCCGCCTCTTTCCGGGCATTCTGACTCAGGGCAAAAGTGACGCAGCCTGCGCAGATCAGCAGGAAAACCACCACGCCTGTCAGGATCAGGCGGAATTTCAGGGTTTTCCGGTCAAAGTCGGACCAGGGGATTTTTGATTTGTTTGGGGTATCTTGCATAATTATTCTTTCATTTCAATTTGAATACTTCGCTGCGTATTCTGCGTAATTGGGCTGTTTTGATTTATCCATCGCATGAATCAATGTTCCTTGAAGCGGTTCATCAATAGAATCAGGTTTAATCATTATCGCAACGTTTTTATCTTTTTTCTCCGGGAAAATAATTGTATAATTCTGATTATTTTGCTTTATTCCATAGTAATTAATCCCATTTTTAGTACCAGCTTCATTTTGTGTATAATCAAAATTCTGCCCTTCGACTGTCACCATTTTGTCGGTAAAGGTAATTGTGGAGTTCGCTCCCGATCCATCCTGCACTTTCCAGGTCCCTTGAATCGATTTTGTGCCGCTGCAGCCAGTGAGCAAAACAAATGCAAAGGCTAAGCTGACGGCTAAGAGTATGAATTTATTCGTTTTCATTGCATCTAGTCTCTCCTGTTTGCTTCATCCAGAACCTCTTGTGAAGCATAGCCTAGATAGATATATGCGTATTTTGAACCGTCTCTCGCAGGGATATGAAAGAAAGGGGTATTGATTTCCAGCTGATTGGTCTCCAAAGTTTCCAGAAGTTCCGCATAGATACGCTCTGTTTGTGTCTCAAAATTACCCGTCACGATGCCTTTAAAGACTGGACCTATCTCGAAATAACTATGGAAGTGAAAATTCTCAAGCTGATCCGCATTCTCAAATTTATTTTCATAAACCGGGAAAAACATCTCAATGTCAACCATTTTGTCCTTAGGAAAATTATTCAAGCTATAGAAGAATGGCCCTTTCAGAGAATAATCCGCTTCTACAGCTTTAGAAATAAATGACTTAAAATGGTCTTCCAAATCCTCATAGTAGAATTTTTCTCGAAAACTAAGAACGTTTTGGAAGGCAATTTTTTCCTCCCACTTTACATCTTCAAAAGGAATCTCCATTAGATTTCCTCCACATCATAATACAAATCAATCATCGTTTCACCATAAAATTCCATGACCATATGATAAATCGTTTTCACCTGATTACCATCTTCACGTATTTGCGCCTCAAGCTGCTGGTAAGGAATTTCTTCATCCGTGTCATACTGGCGATAATAGTAATTCGTCACGACATTCAGCTCATCTACGAAATCAATAATAGAATCATTCTCGCCGACAATCTTAATCTTATTTCCAAGCGTCGTCATGATAACAAGCTCATCAGGAACCTCTGGATTATAAGCGTACAAAACTGGCCCACTTGTGTAATAACCGTTGCCCATCAGCATCTGTTTAAAAACTTCACCCGCCTCATCGACCTGATCGAACCATGAACGAGTTTCATCAATCTCCACATAAAACTGAATCACATTTTGAAGCAGTAATTGTCTACTTTTGAATTTCATTTTTTTCTTCTTTCTTGTTTTATTTTCTTTATGATCCATCGGATGAATAAGACTAACCAGCTTACTAAAATCAGAATTCCCAATACTCTTAACACTAACGGAAGTTCACCCTTTGAATACTCACCAATCTTAACAAAGTAAACGATGGATAAAATAAGGTAAAAAATCGTTCCAAATCTTTTCCAGAATTTTACTTTTTCAGATTTTGATTTTTTTGCTTGGTCAGGTGGCTCCTCCCAGTAAATTTTGTCTTTAGTCTTTAGATAGGCGAGATAGGAAAACTCTATAATCGGGCCGGGAAACACGATATTAAAGAAAATTAGAAATGCTGCACAGAAGATATTCATCAAGTATTTACCTTGCGTCAGTATCCCTGGAACTATCATGACCGCCGCAAATGTAATCCATAAAGTCGTTGAAGAACGAGCATTTAAAACGGACCGAAAATTTCCAGCTACTTGTCTTTCAGAGAATCCTATTTTCAGACGGTGCCGAAGCAACAGAATGTTCACGACAACTGAGATAGCAAAAGTGACCCCCCCTGCCATAAGTAACGTTTTTCCATAAAGGCTGCTTGGAGAATACATCACATTTGCTTTCACATAGAGTGATAAAAAGTAGGACATAGAATCTATAAATAAAGTCAAAAGAATTAAGACAATAACTAGTACAAAGCTAAAGAAAATTTGGAACTTGTATATCAATTTTTTTGATATAGACATAAAACCAACAATACCCATAAATGTCGTTAAAATAATGAAAACTGGCACTAAAGGTCGAAATTCCAACACCCTCGCATAGATGCTTGCTTGGCTTAAAAGCCAGGACATGACAGCACCAATAGGAAAGCCTGCAATCAACGAAATCCGCAGCTGAGATAGCGCTGCTCTGGAATTAGCGAGTGATTGAAAATATGTTCTGTTTTTCTTCTGTATTTCTTTGTTTGTCATATGATCACCAGAATAGATTGGATAAAAACTTCCCAACGTCATCAACCCCCTTTTTGATTGCATCTTTGGTATGATCTACAATACTCTTGGGTGGGTTACCAAATTTTGTATTAATTGCTACATTGGCTATGATACCTACCCCCGCTCCAACCACAGTGCCTAATGGCGGAACAATGAGAGAACCCACAGCAGCACCTGCGGCAGCCGCTCCTGCTCCTGAGGCGATGTCAACGCTCGTATCAATCGCAAAGTTCTTGACTTCTTCGCCCTGTAGTCCATCACTCAAGTTCACATCTTCCGCAAAATTCGTGCTCACCGTCATCACTGTACCTGCTACTCCAAGAAATTTTCCTCCAACTTTTAATTTCGATGCCCCCTTCCATTCCTTGAAATCATTAAGTGGATTTACCGACTTTCCAAATTCCTTTACACCCGCTTTTAAAGGCTGTTTGTAATAAGAATTCTCCACTCCCATCGCCGCATCCAGATTCTTTCCATTTTTAAAGCGACCATCAAAGTCTTTCCCTTTATAGAGACTCTTCGTTGATTTGGCAGTTCCTCCTGTTGGATCATAGAAATACTTCCTCCCTAACTTTAAAACGCCATTTGCATCCTTGGTCAGTTTTTGTCCGTCAAGAAACATCATCCCTTTTTTAAACTGCACGGTCGAATTCAAAATCTTGAACCCCTTCTTGGTGTTGTCTATCCATGCCTTCCCCGTCCCCACAACCCCGATTACCGATGCGCAGGTATCTATCTCACTGAAGTCGGCCGCACTGCTCGAAAACAGACCGCCCGTCTCACTGCAGAAAGCATAAAGCCGTTCCAGTTTCTTCTCCACTTTCTTGATATCGGCTTCCACGGTCGGAAGGTAATCTTGCAGTTCCTGACGCTGGTCGCTGTACATCTCTACCAGGTCTGTGTCTTCATCCCCTAGATGCGCTGTGATCAGATGCGTGTAGGAATCAATCTGAAGCGTCATACTCGTTCTTTGCTTTTTCAACTTCTCCAGAAGCTGCTTCAGTTTGTCTTCATCCAGGACTTCTCCGCCCGCCTTGTCAACGGCGGCTTTAAACTTGTCCAGGTCTGATCTTATTCTCTCCAGCGCAGAGGAGGCTTTTGAGATGGAGGGCCTGACGAGCTCCGTCAGTACTATCTCGGCCGCTGAATAGCCTCTGCCTGACAGCTGAGGGCCCTGCAGGGTATCGATCGCCTGTTTGGTCGCACGATTTAAATTATCCACTTTGGCCTGGCTGTCATCCAGATTCTTCTGCATCCGGCTGATGACAGCCTGCGCTTCACCTGGATTGTATACTAATCCCATGTTAAGTTGTCCCTTTCTTTTTGAAGTGTCTCGCGGCTGTCTTTGAGCGCAGTACTAGTCAATGCTGAGTTTAGGGTATGGAACTTGACTGATTCTTTCCTCGTAGCTGGAGGCGAATTCCTCTTCCTCCATATCGCGATAGCCCTCAAAAAGCAATTCTTCAATATCTTCGTCGTTGAAGAAGGCATATTCAGACTCTGAAACAACACCCTGAGGATAAGCCAAAGCCGAGTAGTCAAAATAGCCGATTGTCCCCTCGTTGTTAAAAAGTTGTGCGCGGCCGACAATCATAAGTTTGATGTCTCCGTTTTTCAGTGTGACGACCGTTCCTAACGGTAAGATGTGATCTTTATTCATTGTATTTTCCTTCTTTCAGCTGTTTTTTTAGTATTTTTATTGCTCTCAGCGCTTTACTGGGATGAATAGAGTTTTCAATAAACACTGTAATCCCAAATAAGCCAATAATCAATACAAATTCTTTTCCTGACATAGTTACTTCCGACAGTTGACTGAAAATAACCACGATGATAAGCAGATACATTAACCATTTCGTAAGCCTCAGTATCCAAAGATTTTTATTGTTATTTACCGCTTTTTTTATTTCAATCAAACTTATCTTTTCATATTCTCTATACTCAAAGGAACCATTCACGATTACTCTCACAATAATTTTTCCTACTGAAATTCCAATAACCACAGCAAAGACTATTGATAATATAACTGGAAATTGAAAGAAAATATCCAAAACTTTTCCAAGTATTGCGATCCCCCCCATGACAACGTATCCACCAAAAAATGTATCCATTTTTGAGTAAGAATAGCCCTCCTCCTCAGTTAAAAAACCTTTAAACTTTTGAATATATGGAACATTTTTTTCAAAGTCGAAATAGATAGAAGAATTTTTTGATATTTTCAAAAGCGGTACACTTTTCGTCATCCAAACACACTTCCTAATGATTTACCAAAGCCTGCAAACACTTTAATCATCAAATTTTCCTGCTTTCAGCTGCTTTTTTAATATTTTACGTGCTTTAGAAGCCTTAAATGGGTTCTCCGTATCATGCAGAAAAACAATTCCAAAACTTCCGACTATGAACATGATAAAATCTTTTCCTCTGAAGCCTCCATCAAGTAAGCGAATCATAATAACAAGCATCATACCAATAGTTAAAACAATGTATGTGCCTTTTATCAGCCAAAACCTTTTCCTATTTGAGATAAGAGTGATAACTTCACTTGATGTAAATTTTTTATATTCCCGCTTCCCTAATGAATTGATAACATATACTTTTATCAATATTTTTGCTAAAGCTGCTCCCAATATCAAAGCTAAAACCATACTAATAACCAGTGAGAGGGTAAACATTTGATCAAGCAATAACCCAAGAAAACTTGCACTTCCCATAATAATCCAGGTCAGCCAAAAAGTATTACTCTTCGAATAAGGTTCAGCTTTTGCGGCTCTTCCTATGAGTTGCTGAACATATAGTAGATTTTTTTCAAAATCAAAGTAGACAGAAAATTTTTTCGACTGATTGTGGACTAAGGGAACGTTCTTTTTATTTTTCATCCAAATACACTCCCCAATGATCTACCAAATCCTGCAAACACTTTACCTGCCTCGTTTTTCAAATTGTTTACGCCATTTGAAATATTTTTTCCTACTTTCGCAAAATCTTTCCCTGCTTGACCATTTTCGACCCAATCATATAGTCCTTCTCCAACAAAACCTAAGCCTCCCCCTATAACCGCTCCTGCAAGTGTACCTGCTCCTGGTAGTATGGCCGTACCTATAGCCATACCTACTGTTGAAGCACCTGATTCTATAGTCAAATGAGCAGCGGTATTCTTAATCGCTCGTCCCTGATCATGATATTTTTCCATCTGATCTTCATAGTCTACACCTGCACTAAAAACTGTTCCCGCAAAGCCAGCCACTTTTAAAACCTTACTCTTTGCTAGTGTATTCCCGACTTTAAGAAGGTCATCTCCTGCACTCTTTAGGGCACTTCCTCTGCGGGCCATCCGTGAAAGACTGGTTGTTGAATCTGTCAAAGCTCCCAGGCGAATCCCTTTCACTACTTTCGAATTTCCCACTTCTTTGACAACTTGTGAAACTGTCTTTTGCGAGAGGACAGATTTTACAACACTCTTTGACAGACTGTCGTTCCGTGCTAGCTCTTTGAACCGTTCAAGGTCACTATTGTTCTTGAACTTAAGCGTATAGCCCCCTGAGCCGTCAAAGCTCACAGCTCCAATCGCCGATGCGCAGGTATCTATCTCACTGAAGTCGGCCGCACTGCTCGAAAACAGACCGCCCGTCTCACTGCAGAAAGCATAAAGCCGCTCCAGTTTCTTCTCCACTTTCTTGATATCGGCTTCCACGGTCGGAAGGTAATCTATCAGTTCCTGACGCTGGTCGCTGTACATCTCTACCAGGTCTGTGTCTTCATCTCCTAGATGCGCTGTGATCAGACGCGTGTAGGAATCAATCTGAACCATCATGCTCGCTCTTTGCTTTTTCAACTTCTCCAGAAGCTGCTTCAGTTTGTCTTCATCCAGGACTTCTCCGCCCGCCTTGTCAACGGCGGCTTTAAACCTGTCCAGGTCTGATCTTACTCTCTCCAGCGCAGAGGAGGCTTTTGAGATGGAGGGCCTGACGAGCTCCGTCAGTACCGTCTCAGCCGCTGAATAGCCTCTGCCTGACAGCTGCGGACCCTGCAGGGTATCCACCGCCTGTTTGGTCGCACGATTTAAATTATCCACTTTGGCCTGGCTGTCATCCAGATTCTTCTGCATCCGGCTGATGACAGCCTGCGCTTCACCTGGATTGTATACTAATCCCATGGTAAGTTATCCCTTTCTTTTTGAAGTGTTTCGCGGCTGTCTTTGAGCGCAATACTAATCAATACTGAGTTTAGGGTATGGAACCTGGCTGATTCTTTCCTCGTAGCTGGAGGCGAATTCCTCTTCCTCCACGTCACGATAGCCCTCAAAAAGCACCTCTTCAATATCTTCATCGTTGAAGAAGGCATATTCAGACTCTGAAACAACACCCTGAGGATAAGCCAAAGCCGAGTAGTCAAAATAGCCGATTGTCCCCTCGTTGTTAAAAAGTTGTGCGCGGCCGACAATCATAAGTTTGATGTCTCCGTTTTTCAGTGTGACGACCGTTCCTAACGGTAAGATGTGATCTTTAATCATTGTATTTTCCTTCTTTCAGTTGTTTTTTTAGTATTTTCCGGGCTTTGAGCCCTCGGTGTGGATAGATAGAGTTGTGTAAGGCAACCGTTCCAAAAGTTCCAACTATAAACATAACAAAATCCTTGCCCTTGAAAGTATTTTCGGATAACGAAATTAATGAAACAAAAACTATTCCACTAACTAAAATTCCTTCTACAAGTAACATTATCCAAAATGCTTTTGAATTAGAAATAGCACGTTTTATTTCTGCTTGAGTTAATTGCCTATACTCTCTTTCTCCCAAAGAATTTGTAAGCATAATCTTTATAAACACTTCTCCTAAGCTACACCCTAAAATCACTGCTAAAACTATGCCAACCATTACAGGAAATTTAAACAAACTATCCAGAAATATTCCTGCAATAGCTGCTCCCGGCAATATGAGCTGTCCCAGCCAAAATGTATTGCTTCTTGAATATGTAGCACCTGCCGATTCTGTGTAAGGACCCACAAAATGTTGAATGTATGGTGTGTGTTTCAAAGTCAAAATAGATAAACGAATCTCCAGACATCTTTAGAAGCGGCACAGTGTTGTTTTTTCTCATCCAAACACACTTCCTAATGATTTACCAAATTCTGTAAGAGCTTCAATCATCAAATTTCCCTTCTTTCAGTTGTCTTTTTAATATTTTTCCACCTTTAATCATATGACTTGGATGTGAACTAAACACGATTGCTGATATTACAAAACCAGATGCTCCATTATAAAATATGAGCTTAGAAAATCCTTGTTTTGATGAGCTCAAAGCTACTAGCAAACTAATAATCAAGAAAAATATACAAAATATTAGTGTCAAATTTAAAAGCCTACCACCTCGTATTGCTCTTTTATAAATCTTTTCTATTTCCAGCTTTGAAAGCAATACTTGTTTTCTGGTAACAATTTCCGAAAGAACAATCTTAACTAGAAAATACCCAATTGCAAGCCCTAAAACAACTGCCAATACAAAAGAAATTAGTCTATTTCGTAAAATAAATTGATTAAGTGAAAAAATAGTAACTGGAGCAATCACATAAATAATGAGTAAAGACAAAAGAAATGTATTCGTCTTTTGATTGCCTGAAAAAACTTGAATTAAAGCTCCAGCAAACTTAACCTCATAAAGTTTTCCATCTCCAAAATTAAAATAAATCGAAGTAGAGCTATTTTTCAATACCAAAGGGGTCATTTCAAATTTTTTCATCATGAAAATACGCTTCCTAATGATTTACCAAATCCTGCAAACACTTTACCTGCCTCATTTTTTAAATTATTTACACCCTTTGAAATGCTCTTTCCAACTTTGGCAATGGACTTTCCAGCTTGTCCACTTTCTATCCAGTCATAACCAGCACTAAGACCTGTTCCAATCGTTCCGCCCAACACTGCACCAGCTAAAGTCCCAAAAATTGGTACAGGTATTAGAGTTCCTAAAGCAGCTCCTATGGCTGAACCACCGGTATTAAGTGCCACATGAGCAGCGGTATTCTTAATCGCTCGTCCCTGATCATGATATTTTTCCATCTGATCTTCATAGTCTACACCTGCACTAAAAACTGTTCCCGCAAAGCCAGCCACTTTTAAAACCTTACTCTTTGCTAGTGTATTCCCGACTTTAAGAAGGTCATCTCCTGCACTCTTTAGGGCACTTCCTCTGCGGGCCATCCGTGAAAGACTGGTTGTTGAATCTGTCAAAGCTCCCAGGCGAATCCCTTTCACTACTTTCGAATTTCCCACTTCTTTGACAACTTGTGAAACTGTCTTTTGCGAGAGGACAGATTTTACAACACTTTTTGACAGACTGTCGTTCCGTGCTAGCTCTTTGAACCGTTCAAGGTCACTATTGTTCTTGAACTTAAGCGTATAGCCCCCTGAGCCGTCAAAGCTCACGGCTCCAATCGCCGATGCGCAGGTATCTATCTCACTGAAGTCGGCTGCACTATTCGAAAACAGACCGCCCGTCTCACTGCAGAAAGCATAAAGCCGCTCCAGTTTCTTCTCCACTTTCTTGATATCGGCTTCCACGGTCGGAAGGTAATCTATCAGCTCCTGACGCTGGTCGCTGTACATCTCTACCAGGTCTGTGTCTTCGTCTCCTAGATGCGCTGTGATCAGACGCGTGTAGGAATCAATCTGAACCATCATGCTCGCTCTTTGCTTTTTCAACTTCTCCAGAAGCTGCTTCAGTTTGTCTTCATCCAGGACTTCTCCGCCCGCCTTGTCAACGGCGGCTTTAAACCTGTCCAGGTCTGATCTTACTCTCTCCAGCGCAGAGGAGGCTTTTGAGATGGAGGGCCTGACGAGCTCCGTTAGTACCGTCTCAGCCGCTGAATAGCCTCTGCCTGACAGCTGCGGACCCTGCAGGGTATCCACCGCCTGTTTGGTCGCACGATTTAAATTATCCACTTTGGCCTGGCTGTCATCCAGATTCTTCTGCATCCGGCTGATGACGGCCTGCGCTTCACCTGGATTGTATACTAATCCCATGTTAAGTTGTCCCTTTCTTTTTGAAGTGTCTCGCGGCTGTCTTTGAGCGCTTGAGAAGCTGTTTGATACTCTGCGGTTGTTTGCTCACGATGTCTTGAAATCATTTGAGAGAGATGACGTTTTTTATACTCGGTTTCACTGAAGGCATTGGGCTGACCATTGCGTCTGTTAAGTTCTGCTTCGATTTCCAGAATTTCGCTAAATGTTCGATTCATGGTTTGCTCAAAATCTTCAAGTTCTAGGTTTACCTGTTTTTGTTCGCGCAACAGTTCAATCGTCTTCTGTTCATTTGAAGAAATTTTAAGGTTATATTCATAGCGCTTATCCGCATTTTTGTCTTTTACCATTAGAAACCCCAGTTCATTTTTGAAATTTCAACCGCATCAAGTTTGTCTCGAGCTTCAATGACAGCCGCGAGTTCCGGAATGCAATCGGCGAGCAGCTTTGTGCTTGACTCTAGACTTGACACACTGCCTAGCATCTGGTTTGAAGCAGAGATACCCTGTGTGATTGCATCAATGTTGCTCTCCTCAACATCACCCTGCTGCCCTTTTTGTTCATCACTTTTAAAGAGTGCTATTGCCCCTTGGGCAGCTGTTAAATCAGATTTAAGTTTCATTATTTTGTTCCTCTCTTTTTAAATTTGTAAAATGGATCTCTCACTAACATTGCTTTTTCTTTTATTGTCTGATCCTCTTTCTCTTTTTGTGCATTGAAGACTTCCTCCAATATTTCTTCTTGAACTTCAGGATTCTTATTGACAGAAGCCACCATCTCTTTTAATGATCCCGTCATCTGCCCGAGCAGTTCATCAAGATAATTATCGTCTTTTTCATCGCTGTAGCCTTCGTTGTCAACCTTTACAACCTGTGAAGCTTCTACAGTTAAAATCTGCTCTTCCGTCGCTTCGATAACACCCAGTGGATGAGGCACAATACGGTAGCGCAGAACGGTTTGACCCGTTGTACTTTTTCCGACGGCGCGGGCAATGACGACATATTTTGTTTCCCGCAAAGCATCCATATCGTCGACTTCAACCATTGTCCCTAAGCCTAAAAATCTAGAAATATTTTCCTCTTTCTTACTCATCTTCTACCTCGCTATCCACCGGCACAACGATGTGAGAAAGGCTTTCATCTTTCACACAATGAAGTACGTTTCGTCCAAAATTTCCCTTCTTCTCGTCTGCTGAAAGATTTTCAATGAAATTCTGATTGTTCAATTCTCCGCCAAACAGAATTTCACTGAGATTTTCTCTTGCCGTCAGCGTCGCCATCCCAAAATTATTTCCGACACGAGACATATAGTCCATGAAAATGAACTGCTTATTCCCTGTGCTTTGCTCAATCAACGCTGTGAACTGTGCCTGCTGAAAGCCTGCTTTTTCCAAAATGTCTCCAATTCCATTAAATATGACAAGGTGACGAGTACCCGATGCCTCCGCAATCAGCTGCTGAACATACGGATCTTCAGAAATCAGATACTGACTGTCCGAACTGCTGTGCATAAGCCCTTGAAGTGCTTCTTTCAAGTTTGGAGCTTGATTGACGACTTCTTCTCTTGAAATATAAATCGAAACATCTTGTGCATATTTTTCCAGACTCTTCAAGTCATCAATCAGCACTACCTCTGCGTCACCTGCTTTTGAAAGGATTTCCCGAAAAAGAAATGGCGCAATGACATTCAGCTGCTTCTTGTTGGCTGAGAAAACTCCCAGACTTTGATTTGAAAAGAGTTTGAACGTTTCAACTGCCGATGTCTCTTTATTCAAGCCCAGCACAATTTCATCCGGGTTTGTTTCTGAAACATAAGTTTTGAAAACTTCCGCTGTCAACTCCTCCGGTACCATCGGAATGGCCTCCGGGCGGCTGCCCTGCCAGTCCTCATTCCTCGCGGCGACTTCTTCATAGAGATTCTCAAGCACTTCTGAATCTGTCCCGCCTGCGGCAGGAAGATAAATCTGGAGAGCCAGAGGGAAATTCAGCTTCATCTGGGCACGTCCCGGAATCTCCGACTGTAACAGCCGCTCTCTTCCGAACAGAGCCGCAATCTCGCTCTCGTCGTTCATGTAAAGGGCGATTCGGGTCTGGATACTGCCCATCATGTTCATCCGGAATGAATTGAAGCGGCCAGCCGTCATGATCAGATACATGCCGAGCGCCGCACCGTCCCGAAGCAGCTGAATCAGGATCTCATCCATCTCGTCCCGGCGCTTGCTTTGGGCGAGCGCATCGTAGTTATCCAGCAGAGTCACGAGAACCGGAAAATCCCGCCCTGTCCTGTGCCGGTACTGGCTGAGTGTCGCTACTCCTTCGCCTTTAAGCGCCTGCCGGCGTGTGTTCATCTTCTCTTTCAGAAGAGCCAGCATCTTCGTCAGCTTTTCGTCTTCTTCCAGCGTGACAATGTCCGCCGTATGCGGCAGCTCTTTCAGCGGAAGCAGCCCGTTATTTCCGAAATCCAGGAGGTTGAACTGAACCTGCTCCGGCGTATTCTGCCTGGCCAGGTTCATGGCCAGGGTCTGTAGACTTGTCGATTTACCGTAGCCCGGACTCGAGAAGATGACCGTGTGACTGGCGGTTTCCAGATTAAAAATGTATTCTTTCTGCGCCTGTTCGCTCGGAATGTCCATTAAACCCAGCGGAATGCACAGATTTCTCTGCGGACTCTGTCCCGCCTCAGGCGTGGTGAGGCGCGCCTCCAGATTCGGCAGCCAGGGCTTCGCCGGCAGTGCCAGATCTGTCGCTTCAAAGACACGGTTCACTTCTTCAATCACAGCTTCCAGCTGCGTCGGCAGCTCACCCGCATCACGCCGCTGAACGGTTGCTTCTCCCGGGTCGTAGGCCGGCTCCAGCTGTCCCAGGTCATTGACCCGGTAAATCCGTTCATCTTCCACCTCTGAAGTGACCGCTCCCGGGTCATACGCCACCCCTGAATAGCCGCTCTGGAAAAGGTCATAGACCTCGTTCTGACCCACTTTCAGATAGCCGCGGCCGGGCTGAGTAATGTGCGCGGCGTCATGTGTTTTCAACAGCTCGCTGGAGTCCTGCTCACTGGCCATTTTCAGCGCAATCTTGCTTCTTGAGTTGGCTTCAATCTGATCATTCACCACACCCGACGGCTTCTGGGTCGCGAGAATGAGATGCACACCGAGCGAGCGCCCGATACGGGCAACAGATGTCAATTCGTCCAGAAATTCCGGCACATTGGACTTTAATTCCGCAAATTCATCCGAAACCAGAATCAGGTGCGGAATCGGCAGCTCCGGATAATCGGCCTCTGCTTCATTCTCTGCTTTCGGACGCCGTTTGTAGAGATCCATATAAGCATTGATATTGTTTACCCCGTACCTGGCAAACTCGCGCTGACGTTTGTTAAGTTCTGCCTTGATACTCGCAAGCGCCCGTTCAGTGCCTGCGCCGTCTAAGTTGGTAATTGAACCCATGAAGTGCGGGAGTTGAGTGAGGGTATTGGCAATGCCTCCGCCCTTCCAGTCTATAATAAGCATCCCGATGTCTTCCGGCGAGAAGTTAATCGCCAGTCCCAGCAGATAGGTCGTCAGAAACTCCGACTTCCCTGAACCTGTAGTGCCTCCGACCAGGGCATGCGGGCCGTGCACACGCTCGTGCAGGTCCCAGTACATGGTCTCCTCTTTCCCGCGCCAGCCGATCAGCGACCGGATTGACTTGTTCGGCTCGGCTTTCTCCCAGCGTGCTCTGATTTCCAGCTCCTCAACCGTTCTTACTTCATATTGCTCAAGCAGGGAAAGAGTTTCTGGAATCGCGTTCTTCTCAACCTCCACATGATGAAGATGGGTAAGACGGCGCAGGCTATGCTCTAAATTCTGAAGAGCCGGATAAGGACTGAAGGGCTTGGCAAGATAGACACTGTGATCATTGATGAGGCTGCCGGCACTCTGATTCTTGTATTCAATCAGCGCGGTCACCGTTTCAGGCAGGAGCTTCTGATCCTCTTTCGCCTAGATGACCGTGACGCCAAGTTCACTCATGTCTTCTGCGAGAAACTCGTTCATGCCGTGTCCCGCCAGATAGGCGTCCTCAAAAATCGTGAAAATGTAATGCGGACTGAACTGAGGTTTTTCTTTCCCGGCCTCCAGCAAGATCTGCTTGCGCTGATTCATGAGCTGATAAAAACTGCTCAGGACGATATCACGTGTCTTGGCGTCGTGAATCAAACTGCGCATTCCCAATTCCTGAATCATAAAATGAGGCAGAAGACGCCAGCCTGCCCAGTCCTTGCGGTAGTCTTTCTCCGGCACTAGACTGACAAAGTTCACGTCGTGGTAGGAATGAAAGAAAGCAATCTGCAGGAGAAAATTCTCTGCGGCAGTCTTAAGGACGGGATAAGTTCCGATGAGCCCCAGGGTTTGATCCGTCAGGCTAAGTGTGACTGGAACTTTACGCTGGGTGCCATAATGCGCCAGCAGTTCCTTGACGCGCTGGGACGTTTCGTCGCTGTCTCTGGCTTTAATGTCGGACTCCACCTTCAAATGAGACGGCTGACTGCCTGTCCCAAGTGAAATTTCTAAGAAATCCTTATGATTTGTCATCCGTTCATAAATTCTGGAATCAAATGCCTCAATCCTTTCCGTCAGTGTCTCGGGTGAAGGAGCTTTAAAGTTCAGGATTTCCGTCTCTTCCTTGTAGAGCTTCCCAATCTCGCCGCTGATACTGATCAGATACAGATCATAGTTCTCTTTTCTCGCCGCAGCCTGCTGCTTATAATCTTTTTTATCGGTAAGATACTGTGAGACACTGAAAAATGCGGTCAGCACACTCATGAATCCCATTCCCAGCATCATCAGTGCATTGCGACCGGAAAGCACGCTCACAAGCCCCATCACCGCAAGCATGCCCAGCGGCGGAACAACCGCCCTTAAAATCCCGTTCTTCACCGGCTTTTGAGCAGCCTCGATCCGCTCAATCTTAAACTTGTCTTCCGGCGGCTCAAGATGCAGTCTTGGACTTCTGCGGTAATCCGGAAAGTCTTCCGGGAACTCTTCCATGCGCGGCTGCCTCAGATACTGACGGCGCGCAAAAGTGAGACGATCTGAAAAGACCGTCACTTTCCACTGGCTCGGACGCTTCTCAAGCAGAAAATCCGGGGTCAGAATCTGATCACCGGTGTGAAATTCAAGAAAATGATGGCCCGTCAAAGGCAGCTCATTGAAGTAGAGAAAATCATCTGCCACATCCACTGTGAAATGAGACGCTTGAATCATAACCTGACTCTTTCCCCGGCTTCTCAGATTTGCCCGCGGATCCGCTCCAATCAAAAACGGTTTTTTCCCGCTGATGATAAAGAAAGTCGTGAGCGCATTCTGCCTGGAAACCACCAGGATTTCAAGCTTCAGTTTTTCAGAAAAAGACCGCCCTAAAGGAGCCGGGTCCCCGCCAATCCATACCTGATCTCCGAGATAGCCGACGGGAAGACCCTGGAGGGTCACACTCGGATAGCTCTCCGTGAGCGTCACCTTTTCCAGCTGGTCCCCCAGAAGAAACACCACAAAGCGGACCTCTCCGGCATCTAAACGGCTGCCGATGAAAAACGGCTGCTCTTCGGCGGCTTTCTCCTTCTCAAATCCTTTGTCTTCCATCTTTCCTCCTTTTGGAATCGCATCTGCAGGGGCGCTTACTTGAAGGCTCACCTTATCTTCTCTCTTTATTCTTCTGCCAGAGTCTTTGTCAGTTCGTCAATCTGTTTCTCATACTCCGTCATCAGCTTCTGTTTCTTTTCACCGTTCATTGTGGTATCCAGTTTTGCGGACTCATAGAGATTCGTATAGGCAAGAAGCGTCAATTGCGTGTCACCGAGGTTCTTTGCCAGATCCAGCGCCTTGTCAAAGTCGCCGCGGCCGGTATCTGACCAGTAATTCAGAGTATTGTCATCCGTCTTCGGTGAAAGATTATTCAGAATCGATTCTTTCTGATTCAGCGTCAAGTCCGACAGATTGACAGAGCTGACAGCCAGCACATAGCGCGCAGACTTCGGCAGATCCGTCAAGGCAAAGCCCTCCAGGTCTGCCTGTGCCTGCGCATAATTGTCCGTCAGAAAAGAGGTCTGAGCCGTCACAATTGTCCGCTGCTTTTCGGCATCATGACGGAAAGAATAGGCGAACCAGCCGGCCGCAAGACATAAAAGGAGCGCAACGGGGACAATCCACTGGAAAAAGCGGTAACGAAGTCTTGAGACCCTCATTTCCCGCTGATTCACCTTTCGTGTTTCCCGTGCGGCTTCCTGGTCAATGAAACGATTAATTTCTGAAGTCGACTCACAGCTGCTAAGCTGAAGCAGCCATTCATCAGACGTTGGCAGTTCTCCATAAATAAGGGATTCAAATGGGCTTTTAGGATTAAAAATATTGAGAATAAGTGCTTTATAGCTGTCTAAAAACGCCCCCTCTGTCATCGCCATCGGCGTCATTTCCCCTTTGAGGCCATGGTGAATCACCTGAAACCAGCTCCCCTCCAGCAGAATATTTTCCGGATGCAGAAAAGGAAGATCCATCTCGTCTTCAATCTTTGAAATCATCGTCAGCTTCTGCGCAAGACTTAAGCGCTCCAGCCGCGAACGGGCGCCTTGAATCAGTGCGGACAGACTTTGAGACTCCTTTGACACCGGATAGAAAATCAGCCAGTCGTCGCCTTCCTTTTCTGCCCTCGCCGGCGCCGGCAATTCCGTCAGAGCAGACGGGCTGAACTGTGTCGCAGTCAGACGAATCTGCAGGCCTTCCGCCTTCCTTTCCAGCTCCAGCTCCTCTTTCCCGTTAGAGATTCTCATTCCACGATTCCTTTCTTGTTTCCTGTATAGGGACGATAGAAAAAACATCTCCGTCTCCCATGATGTGCTGCTTGAACAGGTCGCTGGGCTCAAGTCCCGTCGTTTGGCCCTTAAGCTGAAGCGTCCAGGCTTCTGGAAGATGGTCCCCTCCAAGCGTCAGGTGCATGAGTGCATCGAGACGGCTCAGGCTCACACCTGAAGGAACCTGATAATCCTGTTGCCTGCCGTGATATTCAAGACTGATGGTCATTCGCCGGCTCATTCTCTTTCCCCTTTCTGAATGCGCAGTGTCGCTTTTTCCTTCCGCTTTCTGGCACGCCGGTGCCCGCTCTTTCGCCCCAGGTAGACGGCTAGAAAACACAGAGGAAAACCGGCTGCACAGATGATCCAGTACCAGAGCGTGTTTGAGCGGCCCGTCTGCTCCGTTTTAGAAGGAATCACCACCGGCTGATAATTCACAAACAGTTTCTTGACAAGAGAAACAGTTTCTTCAGTATATAAGCCTTTTTGCGTCTGCTTTGAGAACGTCAGTGACGCTTTTGTGTCTGGAATCTTCAGCTGTTCCTGTTTTGAATTCTTGACACGCTGCGTCATTTCATCCGTAAAAAGCTGATTCCGGACTGGAAAATCACCCGTGGTCCCGATCCCGCCGCCTGAATTTGTGATGATGTTCGGATCCAGCACCAGCTGACCGTCATTCGTTGCCGCAGAGATTTCTGGCCCCTGCAGAAAGACGGTGAAAAAAACTATGAACATCAGATATTTTCTCTTTTTCATGTTCTGAGCTCTTTTTTTGAAAAAGAGGCGCTGTAGAAAACAGCACCTCCTGTGTGATCAGAAGCCGAAGCTCTGTGCATCCTGTGCATCGCGTTCCTGAACCGTATCCGCATACTTGTTCAGCTGCTGGTTCACGCTTTGAAGAAGATCTTCAAACTGAACCACACTCTGATGAAGCTGGTCATACTGCTCCAGATAAGACTGAAAAGCCTGACCTTTCCATTCTTCCGCAATCGTCTGATTCATTGAATTCACTTTTTGGATGGTCTGTTCAATTTCTTCCTTTGCCTGAATATAAACTTGTGCCTGGGACTTAAGTTCCTCGGGCGTTACAGAGATTTGAGCAATTTTGTTGGTTCTCCTTTATATAGTTATTTTGTGTTGCCAAGTGTTAGGTGAAAGAGGTTTCCTTTCATTTTCTCATTCTGCGAAGTACAAAAGAAAGAAGATAGAGCTCTGGAATGACTCTTGTAAAAGGAAAGAAAGGAAACATTTCTTGCAGGATTTGCGGCAGTCTATTAGACTGCCAGCCCGGCTATTTCTATAGAAATAGGATTCTGAGCAATAACCGTAAAATATCTGATAAATTAGTTTCTTATGAATCTGAAAATAGTATACCACACAATTATTTTATTGTCAAAAATTAGAAATGTGTTCAGTATATTTCTGGATTTCAAACTCAAGTCAGCCGTTATCCTTGATAAAAGGCGAACAAATGAGGAGTTGCCCTCCTAGAGTTTACCCTCAGATTTAAAACATTGTTTCCAATAAAATTTATTATATCACGTTAAATTTAAAGACATTGCGAAAAAAGCATATTTATTGCACACATTGTCATTTCTGTCCAAAAAAATAGCTTTTCAGGTGTGACAGCAGCTTATTTTCGCTTGTATTTCGGCTTCGTCTTCAATTGTCCGAAATAGAACTAAGACCTTTTTCTACTCTGTAACTCCTCTTTAGATTACGGTATTCTTCAAATACGCCGCTTTCTAAATAGAGACCATCGACAATATGATAGTTTGCATTTCTCATTGCATGTGAACTTTCTTCGAATTGGCAACTCCGCCAGTCTATATGAAACTCCTGTTCAATCCTATATCTTTTTCCGTTTTTATCAGAGTACTCTATAATAAAGAATAGACACGAAATACTCAATTCTACAGCAACTATGGACTTCGTGTCCGTTTGTTCACGTTTAAAAAATACTTTCGCCAGCATTGAGAAGGAACAACAACCTGGTGATTTTTAATTTCAAATCATTAACTTGAGAACATTTTAGGTATACATTTTCTATTTTGAGTACGAGCTGTGAAACATATTCAAACATGTCAGAGAATTCACCCCCTATTTTCCAATAGCGAAATTGAAAATCAAACTCCAAGAAACTTTATCAAAGATTCCTATAAAATTAAGGATCCTGTGGCCTACTTTGGCTGTGCAGGTTCAAGTCCCGCTTTCCGCAGTGTGAAAGCATTGAGAGCATCGGTCTTTTTAGACACGGTGCTCTTTTTCGTTCCTGGGTATGTCAAGGAATAAAACTTCGTATTGTAATATTTTTCCGTCTGAAGCAGTATGGCGGGATTTCCGACACACTAAAAGTTTATTGAGCTCCCCTTCAGTAATGTCTGATTTCTTCAATGTATTAGAATAGATTGAAAATATATTTCTACTTAAATCGTTTTTATTCTCTCTTCTCGGAACGATTTGAAAAGAGGTATACGGTTCATTTTCGTATAAAGACGAAAATATTATATTTTTCAAGGCAAAGATTAATGCAGACCGATAGTTCTCACCCGTCATTATCCCTAAATTGATTCCTTTCTCACACGAAAGATTTATCATCTTTTGTAGGAAATTCAGTCTTAATTGCGAGGCCTCTGAAAACAATAAACAATTAATCTCAATTGTTTTACTTAAGTATTGTGCAGTTTCTTCAACCTCGTTTAATGCTTTATAGGTGTATCCCATGATTCTCAAAAAAATCTTACCCAGTTCTTCAAAATTGTCTCCCTTAAATACTAACACAACAGTAGATGTTGTAGTGTTTTCAGAGGCACGCCCTCTTTTTGGAAAATTGTTAAGAATCTCCGAAAGTTCTTCTGTAGATTTGTTTAATAAGTCAACTATTTTGAGCACGATTGTTTCTCCTAAAATTTCAAGCTATTTAACTTTTTTCGTTCTTTCCGGTTATAAAGAATTACGAGCATAATAAAGAATGAGTTAATAAATCCTAAAATGAATAATCCGATTTGAGGTGTAAAATAATTATTTATTATTGAAGCCACAATTCCTCCAAGCGGAGCAAGAATTGTAGCAATAATAAAAGCACTGGCCATAACACGTCCCAACTCATTTTCTTTACTCTCTTGCTGCTGAATTGTTGTTATTGACACTGAAGCAATTGTTATCATTGAGCTTAATATTGCATAACATATGCCAAAGAATATCCAGTTTAAATCAATTCCGCTAATCAATATGACTGCTGGTATACTGATCATTGATAGGCTTGTAAGCTTACCAACGTTTATAGATTTTAATTTTGTAGAAAGTAATATTGCTCCAATCAAGCTTCCAAAACCAGCTAACGAATATACAATTCCAACCAATTGATCCGTTAATTGCAATTGGCTCTTCAAGTAAAACACTATGGTGGAATTAAAGCCGACCATGCTTATATTTACTATGATTGTATAAATCAAGACAGTTCTCAATTTTACGCTCTGTAGATTAAACCTAAAACCTGATAAGATTGCTTCCCACTTATCATTCGTTATCTCATTTTTAATCTTTGGGATTTTAGATATTAAAGTTGCAATCAACAATAATAAAAACGAAAAAGAATTAATAAAAAATATAGTATCAATATCCCACTTTAATAGTAGCAAACCAGCTAAGGCTGGGGAAACCAATTTAGAAATTGTCCTAACAGCTTGAAACTGAGAGTTATATTTCTGTAATTCTTCCTTTTTGAACAATGTTGGGGTAACAACAGAAAAACTTGTTTCAAACAGCATTGAAAAAGCCGGAAGCATAAATGCCACTCCATAATATAACTCTATTGGAAAATTATTTCTATGAAAGAATGGGACAAACAGACATAAAAACATTTGGAATAAGATAGAAATTATCATCACTATTTTTCTATCATATCTATCCAGAATATATCCCATGAAAAAACCTAATAATAGTTGTGGAAGCAATTCCACTATTACCATTCCTCCCATTGCAAATGACGAGTGAAACAACCGATAAATTAATATAGGGAAAGCAATCTTTTGAAATCTATCGCCAATATTAGATACGAATTCCCCTGCAGTTATTACGTAAAAAGTTCTTTTGTATATATCCATTCTTTTCTCCCCTCTCGTCTTAATCCTTGATTAATATCCAACTCAAGCAAATTTATCAGGTCTATCCCCACAGAACGGGAAGTCATGGGGACGATACTGTTCTCAGTTAAACCATACATTGTTCCAACTTCAATAAAATAAACCTTGTCATTCGTTACCCTGAAATCTATATATGCTATGCCACTGATTTCAAAAAACGTTTCTTTTTCATTGTGAAGCCTCCTTTATCTTATTATTCTGTTAATTATAACTATTTCTGAATCATATTGCTTACTTAAACATAGAGAATTTTATGAAAGATTTAAATTTAAAATGCAAAACGGCATATTTTCTATAACTTTTGGACAATTTACTTTATACTGTGCAAAATATAATTCTCACTAACCTTTTTTTCGAAAAAAATATATAATTGAAAATAGCGGAGATTTTTCGGAGTTAATGCCCGTCAGAATTAAGGGGAGGTAGAGCGTTTGAAAACAGAATCAGAAAAAGAGATCATCAGAAGCAGTTATGGAGAAGTATTTAGAGAATTACGCAGAAAAAAACATATATCCCAAAAAGTTGCCGCGGGAGGAAAACACCTGCAAGGAAATCTTTCTCGCTTTGAACAAGGCGGTCTTATCCCTGCCACCGATACTTTTTTCAAGTATTTAAGAAATATAAAGGTTGATCCGCCTGAGTATTTTAACGCGCTCAACGATTATCTTATTGATAAAGATATTCTCCTTTATTTGAATGAGGTTAGTACGGCTTATACTTCCCAAAACGTTCCTAAGTTGAAGGAGATTATCAAAGAACTTGAGAACAATAATGATAATGGAGAAAGTAGTTCTAATTTTGACAAGTCTTTTTTAGATAGAATTATGGTGGAAGCTATCCTTTCCCTTCTTGATCTTGAATTTAAAATCCCTAAGAGCGATGCCGATAAAATCCGAAACTATCTTAGGGCTACTCAATATTGGGGTTACTATGAATTACGGCTTCTTGGATGCGCCTCTAGGCTCTTTGATTTTGTTCAGCTTGCCGAAATTTCTAGGCACGTGTTTTCCTTTGCCTCCAAAAATGAAATATCTCCATATATTAGCCGCCAAATCATCTTATGTGAGCTGAATATTCTTGATAGCTTCCTACTGCAGAAGCAGCTGAAACAGGCTAAAATTGTTATTAGTAATTTAGAAAAGTACAATATTCCTGAAAACTTTTATTACGAAAGAGCCACCTTAACCTACTTTGAAGCACGCTACGACTATCTATGCGGAAATAATCAAGCACGTTCACTTGATAAAATGAAGGCACACTTATCCGCGCTTGAGCTCTATGGCTGTTCTGGAATTGCCAGATTATGTCGTGAAGAAATAGATAATCTGGTGAATGATCCTGATGTCGTACTCTTTCCCTATGACCGCGAAGACGAGGGAAAATAGTTGTTCCTGTTTGTTTTAACTAATATAGAACGCTGTCCGAAAAATAGAGGCTGTAAACAAAACCTGTTGAAACTCTCGGTAGGTTTCGTCCATACCTCGGAGAAGAATATCTCTTCCTATACAGCCACCGTGCAAATTATTAACGGGGACAATAAGTAAGCTCCAAAAGTTTAAAAAAATTTTTTGAAATTTCCAAGTTTTGTGACCTCCCTAAGAATGCTGCTCAAGTTTTCGGGGAATTGCATGGCTTGGAAATGGGATTTTCAAAATGGAAAACGAGCCTCATCTTGTTGATGAAACTCGTTTTTGTTACAGTGTCAGTGGATGTTCCACCTTTAAACTAAGCTGAATAGCCCTGCCTGATACACCTAGACCTATTTTTACCCAAATTGTGATTTTCAGTGAGAGAACTTTATAAATCGCATAGCATCAGGGCTTATGAGCCATAAGTACTAAAACTGTCATTATAACCTTTAGATTAGATAAAACTTTTCAGCTTAGTTGCTGGATGTAGACTTTTAATTCTTAAGTTATGAGCATTATAATCAACTGTAACAAGCTAATCCAGCAGGACTTATCCTGTACTTTTTGCGATTATCTTGTTCTAACAATTTCACAAAAAATTGCTGAAATTAAGAAAAAGATATGAAATCATGCCTCCACTGTTTCACCAATAGAGCACTTTATTGAATTTCGAAGTTTGAAGAAAAACTTCCTGAAAGAAAAATGAGCGAAGATGTCAAAAGCAGATAAAAATATAAATTGATGACTATTATAGATTTCATGAATTGTAAAATAATGAAAAAAGCAATTCAACCGGAAATTTCCATGAATTACTTTTCTCTGATCATTTTGCGAAAAATGAGGCATTTAGAGGTGTCTTGTAGACAAAACTGCAAAGTCGTCGCTAGTTTTTATGGAAATAAAATGTTATTTTGCATTTAATATTTAAATTTTACATAAAATCAACGTTGTTGAAACTTGCAGTAATATTTTATATGTAGTATAATAAAAAGATAATTTCATAATTCCAACCATATTCACCTTGTTTATATTGACTCCAAATCATTAAAAGAACAAATTGAGACCCTGGAAAAAGTGGGGAGAATATTGTTGGTTATTGAAGAGGACAGAAAAGCTGGTAGTGTCGCCTCTTTGATTTCCATTTTGATTCCGAGACTTGAGGTTCATTCTTTCGCCGTGAGCTCAGCTTGGCCTATATACGGGGGGAATCATCAAGAAGTTTTGGACTTTCTTGATTTTAATATGACAAATCTGAAAGACAAAGTACAAAAAATACTAACAGAATGTGAGAATTAGGATGTTTTCAATTATTTCAAAAAGCAAAAATTTTAGGTACTTCTTTTTTGCGGATATTGTATCAGGGTTCGGTGTAGGGATGGGAACTGTCGGCGGAAATTGGTATATTTTGTCACAGATGAAGTTAGATCGCTATGTTGGCTTATTATTGGCGGTTAATGTTCTTGCAAGTTTTTTGATTTCACCGTTATCAGGTTTGCTTATTGATAAAATGAATCGTAAAAATGTAATATTTATGACTTTTGTTTTTCGAGCGGTTGTACTGAGTATGATTTTAGCGATGTTTTATTTTTTCGGTTTTAACCTCTTGCTCATGTACTTGTACGCGGCTGTGAATGGTATTGGTTGGACGGTATATCTTTCTGCATCAAGAAGTTTCATTCAGGAAATTTTACCTAGCAATAGTCTTTCGAAAGGTAATTCGCTAGTTGAGATAAGTCTTCAAGTGGGAATGTTTGCAGCAGGAGCTGCCTCCGGAGTAATCTATAGTTTTTCAGGGTTTAATCTTATCTTGACTATAAATATTATAACGTTTATAATTAGTGGTGTCCTTATTTCTCGTGTCTCATACCGTTCTGTAATTTCAGATAATACAATAAAAGATGAGACAATCGTTCATAATTTTAAAAGCGGATTTGAATACTTGAAAAAAGAGAAATTAATCCTTTTTCTCGGGATTGTCTCAATCATTCCGTTGGCGGTAACGATGCTATATAACGTCGTTCTCCCCTCTTATGTGACAAATGTCTTAAAGTCTAATAGCATTACCTTCGGGATATCTGATATGTCATATGGCATTGGTGGACTGCTGTCCGGAGTATTAATTTCTAGCTTCAGTAAAAAAAGTAAGAACACACTCTTGATAAAAGGTCTCTATATAATTGCAGTTTTGGATTTATTAGTTCTTGGAGGAAATGATAAAGAGATTTTGATTTTTATCGGGAGTTTATTACTTGGTGTAACCAATTCAGGATTAAGGATTACGATTAATACCGAATTAATGCAGAAAGTTAATCCAAAATTTATGGGACGTTCAATGGCTTTCTGGAATGGTTTGTCCTTATTTGATACAGCTTGTCGGCTCAACAAGCATTGGTGCCTTAATTGATTCAATCGGCGCTCAGGCTGGGTTTATACTCATGGGAGTATTGATGTTTATAGGATTAGTTGGGTATTGGTTAATTTCTTCCCATCCCAAGTACGTAGACAAAGGAATCATTAAAGAGTAAGAGGTGAAAATGAAAAATATTTTGATTGTTGAACCCAGTTTTTATGGGGTTAGTTTCGCAAAAGAAGCGAAGAAATTGGGAAACAAAGTCGTGGCATTGGTAACTAACAGCAATGACCCTAAAAAATATGGGTATGAGGATTATGTTGATAAACTCATCATATGTGACATTCGTAGTGCGGATAGTATGTACGAAGCAATCTGTTCAAATGGCTATTTAGGTCAGGTAGATGCATTAATTTCAGGGACGGATTACGCTTTGGCTGAGACGGCAAAAGTAGCTGAAAAGCTAGGGATTTTTGGAATCTCATATCGTACGGCAGTCTTAGCTCGAAACAAAGATAAGGCAAGGGAAGTTTTTCAAGATAAAGGAGTTCCAAGCGCAAAATACAGTGTTGTAAAGAATGTTAAAGAAGCAAGGGAAGCTGCTCAAGAAATTGGGTATCCAGTCGTTTTAAAACCAACTAACGCTGCCAGTAGCCAGAATGTTTTTTTCATTGATGATGAGGACAGTCTATTAAGGGCTTTTGACACAATCAGTGGTTTCAAAACTAGTTATATGAATTTTGATATTCGAGACGAGTATTTGATTGAAGAGTATTTAGAAGGCCAAGAATTCAGTGTAGAAATTTTTGTGAAAAATTCAAAAATTATTTTTTCAGAGGTAACTGAAAAAATCACCACTCCTCTCCCTTATTTTGTAGAAGAATTCCATATTTTTCCCACGAGCGTTTATCAAAATAAAAAGAATGAAATTATTACGACTGCGAAACAAGGATTAGAGGCAATTGGATTCAGTGATGGGCCAGCGCACGTTGAAGTGAAATATACAAAAAAGGGAGCAAAAATTATAGAGATAAATGGTAGGCCAGGAGGGGATAACATTACCTCTGATTTAATTGTGGATGCTTATGGCATTAATATTTTTAAGGAAACAATACTGCTGTATCTAGGGGAATTAGAAGAAATTTCCCCCAAAAAAGATGAAGCTGCTGCAATTGGTTTTATTTTGTCGAATGAGGACAGGTACAATGTATCTTTAAAACACATTGATGAGGTTTTAGAAGATAAAAGTATAGTACGATACGACATAAGAAAAAAACATTTTACTGCGATAAAGCAGGCGAAAAGTTCTGACGATCGTCTAGGTTATATCATTATCAAAGCTGAAGCTCCAAACATTGCAAAAGAAAAAATTACCTCCCTGCTGGCAAAGATAAAGTTTGAATAAAACTTTACAAATAAGAAACGAGGAAAAACATGAGAATTTTACTGATTGGAAGCAGCGGGACGCTTGGAAAGGAAGTTGCAAAATGTTTGCGGGAGTATCATTGCGACTTGATTGAGGCAAATCGAAGCAGCGGAGATTATACTGTGGATATTTCCTTACCCGAGAGTATTGAAAGTTTATTCCAGGAAGTTGGGGCAGTGGATGCAATAATTTGTACCGCAGGGGAAGTCAGAGTTACTCCAATTGCTGAAATGACATTGGAAGACAACATGATTGCTGTTCAAAGTAAATTGCTGGGTCAGATTAATCTAGTCTTGATAGGTCAAAAGTTTCTCAACAGTCATGGTTCAATTACCTTGACAACTGGAGTGACAAAGGACGACCCAATTGTCGGTGGAGCATCGGGTGCGATGGCAAATGGGGCTATTGCAGCTTTTGTGAAGTCTGCAGCCGTTGATATGCAAGGGAAAGCGAGAATAAATTGTGTCAGTCCGACAATTGTTGATGAGTCGTTTGTGATGTACCAGGAGTCTTATGCCGGTTTTATCAGCATTCCTGCAAGCCGTGCTGCACAGGGGTATATCAAAAGTGTCTTTGGCGGTCAGACAGGTCAGGAGTATCAGTACTATTAACCCTACTTGCTGTTTGAGGAAGAGTTCAAGCAAACACATCGACGCTGAATTTGAAAAAGTATGAGCTCTAACACCAAAAATCCGATTTTTATTAATTAAGCTGGTACAAATATTAGGTATCGTTGATTTATAAGGAGTTTATGAAAGCATTAAGAGCATCGGTCTTTTTAGACGCGATGTTCTTTTTCGTTCCTGGGTACGTCTTGGGTACGAGTCCTGCGCGTTTTTAAATGAATGCGCAGCCTCTTTCAGCTTTTCAAACAAAATTACTACTTTAGCCGTAGAAAAAGCACACACAATTATGATAACATGAAGAGGAAATAATTAGAACAAGGAAAAAATATGAACAGTACAATTATAAGTGTCAAGAATGTCACCAAGGAAATAATATTAGGCAAGTCGAACAATAAAATAAGAATCATAAATGATATTTCCCTCGAAGTAAACAAAGGCGAATTCTTAAGCATCGTCGGCCCGTCCGGTTCTGGTAAAAGCACACTGATAAATATTATCTCCGGTTTATCAACTCCTACCAGCGGCGAAGTCTTTTTAGAAGCTCAAAATATATATAAGCTGAATTCATCAAAGCTAGCCAGATTAAGGCGGGAGCGAATCGGATTTATTTTTCAGCAATACAATTTAATTTCTGCCCTGCCGGTATTTGAAAATATTTCCTTACAATTAAAACTGAGCCATCAAAAAGTTGATAAGAAGCAAATTGATGAATTACTTAATCGTATGAATTTTGAGCCAAAATCAACGGCAAGTATTGATTCCCTCTCTGGCGGTGAAAAACAGAAAGTTGCCATCGCCAGAGTATTAGCAACGGACTGCGAAATTGTTTTTGCAGATGAGCCGACAGGCGCCTTAGATTCTGTCTCAAGTGAAAAAGTGTTTGAAATTCTGAGAGAAATGACGCATCAAGGAAAAACAGTTGTCATGGTCACACATAACGTTGAAATGGCTGCCAGATGCGACCGGGCAGTTGTGATACGTGACGGCAAAATACAAAATATTTTACCGAATCCTACTGAAGCTTCACTGCTTCATGAAATAACGGGGGGGCTTATAATATGATTTCACTTGCCTGGCTTCAATTTAAATATTCTTGGAAAACATGGCTTTTTTCCCTTCCAGTTTTCATTGTCTGTGCTTTTGTGATTAATATTTGCCTGACTAATTTTTTTAACTTTATTCAAAGTAGTTTGATAAATGATGATAACTCATATATTACCCAACTTTTTTTTGTTCCAATCGTGTTTGGGGGTGTTATGATCCCCATCGTTTTAAAAAATACGGTTAAAGAAATACTGAATGGCTTACGAAAACAAAATAATGTACAAATCATTTTGGGAATGACGCCAGGGTATCTTGCGATTCTAACAGGGATAGAATTAGCTATTGCAAGCATGTTAGGGACGATATGCGGCTCTATCATCTCAATCCCCTTTGCTCAAACTTTTTATAATTTTCTTATCAGCGTCCAGGGAACTCAGCAGTTTCCCCCTATGACCATCCGGTTTTCGTTTCAAGCTTTTCTTATCACCTTATTAATAATTACAATCGTAACTTTGTACACCGGTTATATTCGTTCAAGACGGACCTTCTATAAAATTCAAAAAAATATCGAGAACATTAAGATAGAAAACAGAGATAAATTTTACTATTTGAAAGTAGTATTTATGATATTTTTAAATATAGCTATCATTGCATACTTCTTGTTCCTTTCACCAGGAAAGTTAGGGATTAAATCTTTTGCCTTGCAGAGTATTTCATCGATTCTCCTAGAAATAATTTCTATCGCATTGTTGATAAATGTAAGCGGAAAAATAATTTTACTGTTCTTCTCTAAAATTTTCAACATTATATCCGACAAATTCAGATTATCCTTGCTAAACCTGGCAACTCACAGCGTCAATGAGCGTTACGACACTTTCAAAAAATATATATCCCGATTACGATTATAAGCATATTTGTTTCCGGGGTTTCTTCACTGCTTATTGATTTGCCAGAGGGAGGCGATCCAGGAACCAGAACAACAAATATGGTTGTCTTCTTGAGCGCTCCAATCCTTATTGCCTTAGCAAACACTATCTGTATGATGATGTTACTGCAAGAAAAAGAAACCTTCGAAATAAAACAATTATATATTTTAGGCTTAAGACCCTTGGACATATGGTTGAAAAAAGAATCTGAAATTCTAATTTATTCATTTGCATCACTAATAGCATCTTTGGCGGGCAACTTTGTGTTGAGCATAATGTTTGTCAGAATCACTCAATTGTTTAATAAAACCATGATTTGGACAAATATCTGGCTCCCCTCCCTTTTGCTTTCATTCGCGGTCTTTGTATTAATGTCAATTGTAGCGATGACTAAAGTAATGAATACTAAATGGGATATTTTGGAGTTTAATATTGATACAGATATCTAGCAAGTTATTGTTTTTCAGCAGCTTCGCAAACATTACGAGACTTTAGTTTACACTGGGTCTCTTTTTTATTGCTTCCAGCCACAGTCCCTGTGTACAATTTCCTTTGAAACTCTATTCCCCCAAAAATATGGTAAAATCAACATTAAGAATAAAAAAATTGCTTATTCAAAAGCCAAGCGCGCATGCGCTATTTAAAGGAGCACACATAATATCATGCAAAACATGCAGTCATTAATGAGACAAGCCCAGAAAATGCAAAAGCAAATGCTGGCACAGCAGGAAGAATTGGCTTCTACCACATTTGTCGGAAAATCTGCTCAAAATCTTGTAACTGCCACATTCAGCGGAGATAAGAAAATGAACGAACTGTCCATCAATCCTGAGCTGATTGACCCGGAAGATGCAGAGACATTGCAGGACATGATTGTTGCTGCTATCAACGATGCGCTGACTCAGATTGATAAGACGACTGAGCAGAAAATGGGAAAATTCGCTAATCTGCCTTTTTAGTAAACATTTTATTTGAAATTGTTGAGCAAAAACTGAGCTAAAAGCGGCTCAGTTTTACTTTGTAATGTTAAAATTAGATGATAATATAATTCAGCCGAGCCTTCGGGCGAATGCTATTCAAAAAGGAGAACATTATGTCATACGAAAAAACAAAATTGGCACTTAATCAAGCTGTAGCCGACCTCTCAGCCATGTCAGCCTTGATTCATCAAATCCATTGGTACATGCGCGGCGAGGACTTCCTCTCATTGCATCCGAAAATGGATGAATACCGCGACGCTATTGAGGCGCAGCTCGACGAAATCTCTGAGCGCCTAATCACACTGGGCGGCGCCCCTTGGTCAACGCTGACTGAATTCGCTGAATACAGCAAAATCAAGCTGGAACCAGGAATTTACGGAATCGATACTAAGAAACGCTTTGCTGAATTTGTGCTTGCTCTGCGCTACCTCGATGACCTCTACAAAGAAAGCATCGCAACTGCAGACGCTGAGAATGACTATGTCACCAGCGACATTTTCCACGACGGTCTTGCCTGGATTGAAAAGACAATCTGGATGGTTCAGGCTGAGCTTGGATTCGCACCAGAAATTAATTAATTGTACAAAAAATCGGTCACATCAGTTGACCGATTTTTTTATACAAATCCAGTCTAAGTGATTAAAATGAGCAAGAATTTCTGCTCATTTTAAATCTTTTACTCAGCTCGTTCTCTGCCGGATATTTCCGCCATAGGAAAAAAGTTCCCTCATGATTACGGCATCTTTTGCGACTACTTCGTAATTTACTTTAAGATTTACAACTTTATTAAGTGTCTGATTCAACTTTGATTCCTCCTTGATTTCTGAGATTTTTTCTTTTGACAATGGCAAGTATATCGTCACAAACTTAAAGGAAGCCTAGTCACAGCTGAAAGACAGCTAAAAGCAGAAAGGGATGAAAAAAGGAGCACAATGTCTCCTTTTCAAAAACTAAAATTAGTTTTACTTGCTTATTTAGTATACTCGTCAACCATTGCCAAAACCTCATCAACCGTCGAAGTTTCAGTCAGTGCTTTATGAGCCAGCTCTTCCATCTTCTTGCTGTCAAGACGCTTCATGAGCGCACGTGTCTGAAGAACAGAGGTTGCTGACATTGAGAACTCGTCAAGTCCCATACCCATGAGAAGCGGTACGGCCTTTTGGTCGCCGGCCATGGCACCGCACATGCCTGTCCATTTGCCTGCATCATGTGATGCTTTGATGACGCCGTTGATGAGGCGCAGGATGGATGGGTTGTAAGGCTGGTAGAGGTATGAAACCTGCTGGTTCATACGGTCTGCTGCCATGGTGTACTGAATCAAATCGTTTGTGCCGATTGAGAAGAAGTCAACTTCTTTGGCAAATTGGTCTGCCAATACTGCTGCTGCTGGAATTTCAACCATGATGCCGACTTCAATGTTATCAGCAATTGAAACGCCGTCAGCTTTGAGTTTAGCTTTTTCTTCCTCGTAGATGCCTTTGGCTTTGCGGAATTCCGCTACCAGGGCAACCATTGGGAACATGATACGCAAACGTCCGTGAACTGAAGCGCGTAACAAAGCACGCAGCTGTGTACGGAACATTGCATCGCCGCCCTCAGACAGACTGATACGCAGCGCACGCCAGCCCAGGAATGGGTTCATCTCTTCCGGCATTGGGAAGTAAGGCAGTTTCTTGTCGCCGCCGATGTCCATGGTGCGGACAACAACTGGTTTGCCGTTCATGCCTTCAAGTACAGCTTTGTAGGCTTCGTACTGCTCATCTTCGGTCGGGAAGTGGTCGGAATCCATGTAAAGGAACTCTGTACGGTAGAGGCCGACGGCCTCAGCGCCGTTATCATTTACACCTTCAACGTCTTTTGGCGTGCCGATGTTGGCCGCAATTTCAAAGTGCTTGCCGTCAGCGGTGAGGGTTTCAGCGTTTTTGAGCAGCGCCCATTCAGCTTTCTGCTTGGCATAAGCTTCGCCTGCTGTTTTGAATTCTGCCTGCGTAGCTTCGTCTGGGTCAATGACAACTTCACCTGTCAGACCAGAGGCAGCAATAAGCTGGCCGTCTTTGACAAGTTCAGTGATGTTGCCGAGTCCGAGGACCGCTGGGATTTCCAGTGTGTTGGCCATAATCGCAGAATGGGACGTTTTCCCGCCGATATTGGTGACAAAGGCTTTGACAAACTTTTTGTCAAGCTGGGCAGTCTCTGACGGTGTCAAATCGTCTGCTACGATAATGACTTCTTCGTTAATCAGTGCCGGGCTAGGCAGTTTTACGTTCAAGAGGTTTGCCATCACGCGCTTTGTGACGTCTTTGATGTCTGCTGCGCGCTCCTGCATGTAAGGATTATCTGTCATGCCCTCAAAAATGGTGATAAATGAATCTGCCACTTCTTTAAGTGCAGCCTCTGCATTGACTTTTTTGCTGCGGAGGGTGTCTTTTATCTGGCTGACAAAGTCGGGGTCAGATAAAACCATCATGTGCGCATCAAAAACAGATGCGGCATCAGCACCAAGGCTGGCCTCTGCTTTTTCCTTAATTAAAGAAAGCTCGTCTGTAGAAGCAGCTAATGCAGCGTCAAGGCGAGTTTCTTCATTGTCAGAATTTTCAACAGTCTTTGTCTCGAAAGACAAGTCTGGTTGAACAAGCAGATAAGCCTTAGCAACTGCTACGCCCGCTGACGCTGCAATTCCTTTAAGCTTTTCCGTCATGTTATTCAGCAAGTCCTTCCTTGACCATTGTCTCAGAGATGGCTGCCATTGCTTCGTCTGCATCGCTGCCTTCTGCAGAGATTGTGACGTCAGCGCCCTGGCCTACACCGAGGCTCATAACGCCCATGATAGATTTGAGGTTGACAGATTTGCCTTTGTACTCAAGGTTAATTTCTGAAGTAAATTTTGAAGCAGTTTGAACGAGAAGTGTTGCTGGACGAGCGTGGATGCCTGTTTCAGCTACAACGTGAAATTCTTTAGATGCCATTTTGATGGTCTCCTTAGTTATAAGTTATTTGTTATTTCTAACGATACATTCTATTTTACTATTTATTGAAGCGCATTGCAAGGTTTTAGTCGCAAATTGTGATATTTTTTACTATTTTCTCTGATTTTTATCCTGCAAGTCTGCTAAATGGCTCGGGAACATGGCCAGAAATGTGGTATAATGAGGGCATGAATTTTATGAAAAAGAAAAATACGAAGACTGAGACGGCCGCGGAAGAATTGCCGAAAATCAGTTATGAAGAGGGTCTAGCCTCATTAACCAGCAAAAACACCGATTACATTCATGATGTACACAGACTTTTAAGTCAAACCGGCAGGTCTGACGACGAAATAAAAACAATTCTGGAAGAGATTCTGCCGGAAATTTTAGAAGCTCAGAAAAGCGGTGTCACTGCGCGCGTGCTGAAAGGGACACCGACTGAATTTACGGCAAAATATAAGCCGAAAGCAGCTGAAAAAGCGAAGAAGGAGACGAATAAGAATCCTTATTTGATGCTGCTTGACAGCTTTCTGCTGGTCTTCGCAATACTTGGAGCACTTTTTGGCATCAGTATGGAATTCCAGAAATCAGCTTCTTCAGCGACCGTTTATGGCTTGACCGCCCTCATCTTGTGCAGTATCATTGCAGCATTCGGCATGTATACTGTTTATCGCCATCAATCGAAAACAGAAGCTGAAAGCGGCGAGAAGATTTCGCTGTGGCAGCGCCTAAAACCAACGATTCAGCTGATTGGCTTCTTTGCCGTCATCTATGTCGTACTAATCTTTTCTGCTTTTCTGCCGCGCGCCCTCAACCCGCTGCTGGATGGCATCACCATGATTATCTTGGCTGTCATTGCCTTCGGCATTCGATTTTTACTCAAGAGAAAATATAATATTCAGTCCTCATTTACTTCCCGATTAACTCAAGACAACACGAAGAAATAATCAGTACACAAAAAGCCCGGCCGGGCTTTTTTTATTTTTAGACAATTTTCACCAGCATGTCCTGAGGAAAACCAAGATGCGGCTCGCCTTTTTCTTCGCTGCGGCCAAGCGTTATAATCAGCTCCGGACGATAGCGCAGAGGCACATCCAGCGCCTCGTTGACGTGGTCGGTCTTGTGGAAGCCGAGAATGATATTGCTTTCGTAGCCGAAATCCTTGATGGCAAGCACCAGATTCATCGTGACAATGCCGGCATTCAGTGCCAGATAGTCTGAGGTATATCTGGCCGAGTAGCTGGCAAAAAGTTCTGGATAAGTCTTGTTATAACGCTGAATCTGCTCTGGTGAGATGACATTGCCGAATCTCTGGGCGATTTCTTGTGAGCGCTCGGAAATGGCGGTGTCACTGAAGAGTACGATAACTGCGCCTGCTTGTTTTACCTGATTGGCATTTCTAGGTGCAACTTCGTCTAACAGCAGTTCACGGCGCTCGTCGGACTCAACAATCGTGAAGAGCCAGGGCTGGATGTTGTGCGCAGATGGGGCCAGAACGGCTGTCGAGATGATTTGTTTCACGTCGACAGTGGGAATTTTTGTACCGTCAAAGTGTTTTACTGCGTGGCGGGATTTGTTTAGTTTTAGGTATTCCATATTTTCTCCTTATAACGTTCGCGGAAGCGCTCGATTTTTGAACTTTTTATTTTACTTCAATGATTTCTTCAAGCGGCAGGCGATAATGCGGCTCGCCGGGCTTGTCTGTTTTTCCGAAGACAATGACGAGTTCTGGGCGGAAACGCGGGTCAACTTCCAGAATTTCATTGATTTGCGGTCCTTTGTTAAAGCCTAAGATGATATTTCC
This sequence comes from Lactovum odontotermitis, assembly GCF_054658595.1. Taxonomy (NCBI): domain Bacteria; kingdom Bacillati; phylum Bacillota; class Bacilli; order Lactobacillales; family Streptococcaceae; genus Lactovum; species Lactovum odontotermitis. Next base: position 7,287 of record NZ_BAAGGQ010000014.1, on the reverse strand, counting down.
GTGATAGCCGGCATCGTTAATGGCATACATCAGATTCATTGTGACAAGTCCGGTGTTCATGGCCAGATAGTCTGATTTATACTGAGCTGTGTAATGGCTAACTTCGTCAAGGTAATGGTCTTTGATGCGGAAGGCCCATTTTTCCTGGGTTTCGTTTTCCCATTTCCCCGTGGTCACTGCTTTTTCCAAGCGGCTGCGGATTTCTGTGTCCGAGAAAATCACGACTACTGCGGGCGCTTCTTCGATTTGCTGGCCGTTGCCGCCTCTACCGGCAGCTGCCAGGGCAGCTTTTTTGTCGGCAGAATCAACGATTACAAAGTGCCAGGTCTGCATGTTGATGCCCGACGGTGCGTAATGTGCTTCGCCCAGGATTTCTTTGATTGCGGCGACGGGGACTTTCTCGTTATTGAAGTATCTTGCAGCGTGACGGTGGTGGTTGAGTACGTTGAATTCCATTATGCGAGCGCTTCTTTCTTTATTTGTTTGCTTCTAAGTTGTCCGCAAGCCGCGTCAATGTCCGTCCCGTGCTCTTGGCGAATGACGCAGTTAATGCCGTTTTTCTTGAGAATATCATAGAATTTCAGCACAGTGTCTTTGCTTGAGCGCTCATATTTGATGTATTCGGCCACTGGATTGTAGGGAATCAGGTTGACGTAGGCCAGCTGTTTGCGAGGTTTTATCAGGTTTGCCAGCTGCTGGGCAATTTCAGGTGTATCATTAACGCCGGAGAGCATGATGTACTCGTAGGTCACACGGCGGTTCGTGGCTGCTGTGTAATCGTCAATGGCCGCGAAGAGCTTATCCAGCGACTGGCTGCGGTTGATGCGCATCAGGCTGGTACGCAGCTCGTCATTCGGTGCGTGGAGGCTGATTGCCAGATTGACTTGAAGTCCGTTTTCAGCGAATTCACGAATCTTCTGCGGGCTGAATCCGCAGGTGGAAACTGTGATGTGACGCGCCCCAATGGCCAGTCCCTTGTCATCGTTGATAATGTTCAGGAAATGAATCAGATTGTCATAATTGTCAAATGGCTCGCCGATGCCCATGACCACGACATGGCTCACGCGCTCATCCAAGCCGCGTGCATCAAAGTATTTCTGAACCAGCATAATCTGGCTGACGATTTCGCCTGCGGTCACATCACGCTCTTTCTTCAAAATACCGCTGGCGCAGAAGGTACAGCCCATGTTACAGCCGACCTGTGTGGTCACACAAACGGACAGGCCGTAACTCTGGCGCATCAACACTGTTTCAATCATCATTTTATCCGGCAGCATGAACAGGTATTTCACGGTGCCGTCGGCGGATTCCTGCACGACGACTTGCTGCAGAGGATTGATGATGAATGCTGTGTTTAATTTGTCAATGAGTGTTTTTGAGAGATTCGTCATTTCCTCGAAAGTCTCGACACGCTGGCGGTAAAGCCAGTCCCAGATTTGCTCGGCGCGGTACTTCTTTTCCTGCGCTTCTTCAACTATCCAACTCGTCAATTCTGCCCGAGTCAGGCCATATATGCTGTCTTTCATGTATTAATTAGTCTTTTCTTTCCCGAATTGTAAATTTCGCTTTGCTTGATTTCGGCTTGTTATCCCCAGATTTACTATTCCTATTATTACGTTTTGGCTGTGGTTTCTGATTATCTTTGTTCACGCGACTGTTGCGTTCTTTATTATTATTATTGCTATTGCGCGTCTTATTTCCGCCGCTGTCAGGTCTGACTGTTGTAAAACCGTCGTCTGAACGTTTACGGCTCGGACGGCGCTCACGTTCGCTGCGGTTTTTGACGGAAACATTCTGATGCGGCTTCTTTGTTGAGCGCGCCGGTCTTACACCTCTCAGGTCTTCCTTGTCCGCCACAAATGGCTCATCAACTTCACCTTCCGCACGTTCACGATGCAGAATAAAGTAGGCACAGCCATAGGCGCAGTACTCCTGCAGATAATCGGCTAAATGGTCTATTTTCTCATCCGCCTCTATGGGCTCTTCATGGTCATTCTCGTAAAAACCGCGCAGACGCAGAAGCTCATGTCCCCAATCCCCTACAACGTAGTCAAACTTGTCAAAAACATGTCCGTAGCGCTGCTCCAGCGCCAGAGCATCAAATCCTTCTTTATAGTTTTTAACCAGACGAAAAGTTTTCTTGCCGACCTCGACCAGCTTATCCGGCAAGGCCACAACCTGTTCGCCAGGATATTTATTGTAATTTTTTAGTTCTTCTGCTATTTCTTTTGCCATATTATTTAAACCCGGTACTTCCAAAACCGCCGGCACGTTCTGCCTTTTCAGCCTCATCATCGCCGTCGGCAATCAGGAAAGGCATGAAAACGACTTGACACACGCGCTCGCCTTTCTCAACAATCACTTCATGGTCTGTGATGTTGCACATCTGCATAAACATTTCGCCTTCATTGTCGGGATTGTTGTAATAATCCGCATCAATCACGCCCACTGAATTAATCAGTACCAGTCCCTTTTTACGCGGATTCGACGAACGGCTGTACATGTACAGAACTTCACCAGGCTGCATGTAGGCCTTTAAACCAGTCGAAATCAGCTTAATCTCACCCGCCGCCAGCGTCACTGTCTCTGCCGCTTCAACATCATAGCCGGCCGCAAAATGGGTGGCACGCTGAGGCAGGTTCACTCCTGCCTCCCGATATTTTGAAACAATCTCAAATCCGCGAATTTTACTCATTTTTTTATTATATCATATTTTAGTGTCAACAGGCTCTAGTTCCAGTCATTGTCTTATTAAAAAATCCTGCTTGTCGGCAGAATTTTTTTGTTTACAAGCCAATCTTGAAGAAGGATAGTTAAAATCCAAAGCTCATAGCATCCAGCCGTGCGTTTTCGCCAATATATTGGGCATATTCCTCTCCTAGAAACTTCTTAAAGTACTCTTCATCACTCGTGAGTTTAAGCTGAAATTTTTTCAAATAGTGAATGATTGCAGCGTCTGCTTGTTCCACAAAGGCTGGCATATCAAATTCATATTTGTAGTATTTGTTTTCTGCTTCGACATAATAAGAAATTTCACCCTCCCCCGATGGATTTAATCCAATATAAAAACTCTGGCTGTCTATTCCGGTCAGTTTGAAGTAGTGTTTTGGGAAATATTCTTCTAAAACATCTTCTTCAGCATAAATCTGTTCGGAATCTTCATTCTCATAATCAATCTCACTAAATAGATTATAACGACTTTCAGATATGGAGTTTTCATATTCAAATGGAAACTTTTGATTCAGTAAAAATTCCTTTTTTTCAATAAAATCCAGAATCCATTGATTCATTTCCCATTCTTTATCTAAAAGAATTTTCTCACCATACTGAATTAAAAGTTCCCCCCATAAATCATATTGGGAACCTCCCTGTTCTTTCAAATATGGATTTTGCGTCTTTCTAAAAATAAAAATTAAATTATCCATTTATTTCCCCTTTTTGAGTTTGCCGTATTGTGAATTAGAAATTTTTCCTTCTTCTCTCCACTTTCTCAAAACATTTATTCCCCCTTTTTCTCGTAATTCATCGCCTGAAATCTCATAGCCATGCCATGCCGGATTATTACCAGAATTATCATTTTGGAATTCATAGATTTTCCCATCTTTGATACCATATTTTTGCTTCCCGGATTGTATAGCGTCATCTAAAACTTTCTGGGCTTCTTCATCGCTCAATTTCATCTTAGTTTCACTATTCCTGTTGCTCTTTTCACCCGATTTGTAAAGAAAGTGAGAAGATTTTCTCTTGTCATTATCGGGATTTTCACGCTTACTTTGAAGCCAGTAATCATAATTTTCCCTTTTCCCTAAAGCTGCAAGTAGTTCTAGAGCCTCACTTTTAATCTCCAGAATACTTTCTTCTAAGCTCTCAGGGGCAAGCGATTCAATATCTTCTAATTCTGTCCCCTTTTCAATCAAATCTAATATTCTCTCATCCAAATTATCCGCTCTCAAAATAGTGAGACTCGAAGGAGTGAATAATGAGCGTTCAGTATCTTCAATATTTATAACTTTTTGAAGCAGAGATTCCATTAAGCCCACAATTATAATCAAAATAGCTCGCTGAGTTTCTTTATTATCGTTAATCTTTATTAGCATATCTTTCTCCTATTACTTGCAAAATTTCTCCAACCGCCTTTAACGTCTACATCAAATACTCTTCCCGATTTACTTTGGAAATAGTGAATAGAAATTTTGTTTCCATTTTCATCATAACCATCTTTATATACTTTTTTCCATTCTCCACCTTCAATAGCCCGGAGTTTTTCAAGTATCTTTTTGTTTTTCACAGCGTTTTTACCTGTTCCATTTTTATCAGCCTCAAAATTTTCAGGATATTTAGGAGCGTCTTTTATACTCCCATAAGTGTGCTGAATGGTATTTTTATAGCTTGCCGCTTGTTCTTCATACCCATTCGCGAAGCTGTACTGCACACTCCCTACGGGAACGTTAATTTTGCTCAGTGCACTACCGACAGTTGCACTGCCAGCGATAACAGCAGCTGTACCAACCCCCTCCATAGATACTGCACCAGAAAGCAGCGGAACACCGACTGCCGCACCTGCACCGGTGAGTGTCAAGCCTGAACCGCCGGTCATCACTGCCGCGCCGCCTAAACCTAGCAGGGCACCGCCAATCATGGAAGCTCCGCCTGCAAACAGCTGTGCAAAACTTTCTCTGGCACGCTCCCAGCTTTCAGCGTCGTATTCTTTGTTCGCGCGGTCGGTTAAAGCTTCATCGTAAATGCCGTTTTTCAGGACGATGACGCCCTGCTGGAAAGGTTCAATCTGCAGGATGTTGCCGTCTTTGCTAAAAATCCTGCTTTTCAGCAGAATTTCATCGCAAATTTAGTAAGTTAAAATCCCTATTGCCTGAATTCATCTTGTTGTTTTTTCCATTTTTTGAATTCTTCAAGGTCCTCGGGAGAGATTTGATTATCTTTTAAATGGAGAAGTCTTTCTTTTGATACAAGTTCCATATTTTCATCAATTTCTAGCTGTGATTCTATCCCTGTTTTGGCTAATTTTATATACTCGCTTCTCTTCATATGTTCAACAATAACTGATGGCTCAGTATTTGCAATAACATCAACAAATTCATTCATAGTTGCAATACGAAAATGTCTAGCATCATTTCCTTTAATCCCTAAGCTTGTATCATTAAACCATTTTAGAAAATCACTATCAAAACATTCTAGTATTAAATTTGTTCCCATTGTTATTCCATCTTCCTCACGTTCAAGATAGTCCCCATCATGTTCGAAATAGATTCCTTCATCTGCTACACGTAAAGCTAGTGAATGAAATGCAACTGTTATCTTTATTATTTCTTCTTTGTTTTCAGGATCCTCTATCGGAATAACAACAAAAATATCACCTCCACCTTTATACTCTAACTTTTCAAAGTCAGCCCACTGATAGTCAATTTTTGGAAGTTTCTCTTTAAGAATTGCTTTCACTTTCATGCTCAATACCTGCTTTCTATTTAGGATAACGTATTTTTATTTGGGTTCCATCTGGTCGAGTAATTTGAAGAGTAGGATATCCTTGACCAGAAAGATCTTTACTTTGGCTATCATATCTTGTACTGACGGAAGAACCATCAGGAAGCTTCCCAGTTCTGACTTTTTCTCCATATTTATTCGTAATGCTCTTCATATCAGATAAGTCAAGATAATCAAAGTCTTTATCGACTTGTTCAACGCCACCAGTATTCTTGAAATTTTTATTGCTTCCTGTCCTTTTGGTTATATCATCAAGCCCATTTGTCAGTTCATCAATCTTCTTATCTGTCTCTTCAACAGCTTTTGACCGTTCTTCATACCCTTTCGCAAAGCTGTACTGTAAGCTCCCTACGGGGACGTTCATCTTGCTCAGTGCACTACCGACAGTTGCACTGCCGGCGATAACAGCAGCTGTACCAACCCCCTCCATAGATACTGCACCAGAAAGCAGCGGAACACCGACTAAATCTAACAGGGCACCGCCAATCATGGAAGCTCCGCCTGCAAACAGCTGTGCAAAACTTTCTCTGGCACGCTCCCAGTTTTCTGAATCGTATTCTTTGTTCGCGCGGTCGGTTAAAGCTTCATCGTAAATGTCGTTTTTCAGGACGATGACGCCCTGCTGGAAAGCAGAATTTTAGTTCTTCTATAAGTTCATCTTGCTAAAGGATAGTCTAAAAGCCAAAACTCATAGCATCCAACCGTGCGTTTTCGCCAATATATTGGGCATATTCCTCTCCTAGAAACCTCTTAAAGTATTCTTCATCACTTGTAAGCTTAAGTTGGAATTTTTTTAGGTAATTGATAATTGATTTGTCAGCTTGTTCCACAAAGGCTGGCATATCAAACTCATATTTGTAGTATTTATCTTCCGCTTCGACATAATAAGAAATTTCACCATTTCCAACCGGATTTTTTCCGATAAAGTACATAGGTGTTGTCGTTCCATCAATGTGAAACATATGTTCTGGAAAGTACCCATTCAAAACATCATCTTGTTTATCTGCTAAAGAAACATCTTCAATTTCCGCAATTTCATCATTTAGCTTTTCATAGCTTATCGCAATTGAATCTGTGTAACTAAAGGGAAATCTTTGCTGCAATAATGCTTTCTTCCTTTCAATAAAACTTTGTATCCAATTATTCATCTCCCATTCGCATTTCAGAAGATTTATATCACCATAACGAAGCGTAAGTTCTCCCCACAAGTCATATTGAGAACCTTTTTGCTCTGTCAAATATGGATTTTGAGTTTTCTTAAAAATAATATTCAAGTCTTCCATCATTATTTTCCTTTCTTCATCTTGTTATACTCAGTTCTACTTATTTTTCCCTCATCTCGCCACTGTTTTAGGACATTTAATCCCTTTTTTTGGACAAGCTCATTTCCCTTAATTTCATAGCCATGCCACGTTGGATTGTTTCCTGCGTCATCACATTGGAATTCATAAATTTTCCCATCTTTGAACCCATACTTCCTCTCGCCGGATTGTACAGCGTCATCTAAAACTTTCTGCGCTTCTTCATCGCTCAACTTCATCTTAGAGCCGTAACTCTTAACACCTACATGCTTAGTATGAGGAGAATAAGTAGCCTTTTCACTTACTTCTTTTGCTCTGTCTTCGACATTTTTTGCGAAGCTGTACTGCACACTGCCCACGGGAACGTTGATTTTGCTCAGTGCACTACCGACAGTTGCACTGCCGGCGATAACAGCAGCTGTACCAACCCCCTCCATAGATACTGCACCAGAAAGCAGCGGAACACCGACTGCTGCACCTGCAC
>NZ_BAAGGQ010000013.1:0-64598 GCF_054658595.1 Lactovum odontotermitis | reverse complement strand
CCGCCCGGATCAGTGAAAAACTTTTCATTTTCAGCCAAACCGGCAAAACTGAAGAGCCGAAAGGCAGGCAGACGCTTTCTGCTGAGCCTTTTTTTGATTATCCTGACGCTTTCATTTTGTCTGCTAAGGACAACAAAAGCTTCAGATAGACAGTCAGCGGCAGTTCTGAAGCAGCGGTATGAGAGCTTTGTAAAAGCAAATTTTATACTGGAAATTTCCCCGCTGGCACAGGCAGAACAGCGTGAATACGGCATTTTATCAAGCCTGACATTAGCACAAGCCTGTCTAGAATCAGATTTTGGTCAAAGCCTACTATCTTCAAAGTATTACAATCTTTTCGGAGTAAAGGCTTACGGAAATTCACCGCAAGTTAGTCTGAACACAAAAGAATATGTAGATAATAATTGGATAACCATCCAAGGTAATTTCCGTGTTTATCAAAACTGGCAGGAGTCCATTGAGGCACATAGCCTGCTCTTTGTTAACGGCGTTGATTGGGATTCAAACAAGTATCAGTCTGTTTTAAACGCGGCAAACTATAAAGAAGCTGCACAAGCTGTGCAAGAAGACGGCTATGCGACAGACCCGAATTATGCGGCAAAACTCATCAAATTGATTGAAGACTATAGTCTTGATAACTACGACTCAGGCGCATTGTGATATAATAACAATGTAAAAAAATTAGGGAGAGTAAATTACATTTTATGGAACTTTTTGAATCACTCAAACAGAAAATCGGCGGCAAAGGCCTGAAAATCGTTTTCCCAGAAGGCACAGATGCTCGCATCTTAGGCGCAGCCAATCGTCTGAACGCAGATAAGCTGATTACACCAGTCTTCATCGGTAATATCGAAGAAGTCACAAATCGGCTGATTGAGCGCGGCATCAATCCGGAAGGCTTTGAGATTTATGACCCGAACAACTGCGGACGCTTTCCAACCTTGGTTGACACTTTTGTTGAGCGCCGTAACGGCAAGGTAACCGCTGAGCAGGCCAAAGAAATCCTGAAAGACCCGAACTATTTCGGGACAATGCTTGTGCAGGCCGGTATTGCTGACGGTATGGTGTCAGGAGCTATTCATTCAACAGCTGAGACTGTTCGTCCAGCACTGCAGATTATCAAGACAAAGCCGGGTGTTAAGTCTGTTTCCGGTGCATTTATCATGGTTCGCGGACGCGATGACAATGAGAAATATCTTTTTGCCGACTGTGCCATCAATATCAAGCCAGACCCTCAAACGCTGGCTGACATTGCGGTTTCATCAGTTGAAACTGCAAAACTCTTTGACATTGACCAGAAAGTGGCCATGCTCAGCTTTTCAACAAAAGGCTCCGGCAAGTCTGAAGATGTGGACCGTGTCGTTGAAGCCACTAAGATTCTTAAGGAAAACTATCCTGACTTGGAAGTTGACGGCGAATTGCAGTTTGACGCCGCCTTTGTTCCTTCCGTAGCACGTCAGAAAGCGCCAGGCAGTACGGTGGCCGGCAAGGCGAATGTCTTTATCTTCCCGGAAATCCAGTCGGGGAATATCGGCTACAAGATTGCGCAGCGTTTAGGCAACTTTGAGGCGCTTGGACCAATTCTTCAAGGCCTGAACAAGCCGGTGGCTGATTTGTCCCGCGGCTGTAATGAAGAAGATGTCTACAAGCTGGCGATTATCACTGCTTCACAGGCTCTCTAATCAGATGTATCAAAAAAGCGCAATTTGCGCTTTTTTTAAATCAGTCCCCAGTGCTTAAAGGCATTGACGATTCCATGATTCGTATTGGCAGAACTAATGAAATCAGCCACCTCTTTCAGCTCAGGCACCGCATTACCCATCGCAGTCCGATAATCGCAGGCTTCCAGCAGATGCAGGTCATTTCGCCCGTCGCCGAAACCGTAGGTTGGGCCCTCAAAACCGAGCAGCTGCTTGACATGCTCAACACCCGTCCCCTTATTCGTTGAGGCATTCGTCACATCAATTGAGAAAGGCGAATTCTTGAAGTAATTCAGCTCCGGCACTTCAGACTTGTAAAGCTCAACATGCGAGAGCTTGTCAGTCAAAACCAGCAGCATATTGACTTCATTTGTCCGGTAAAAATCCTCGCTTTCGCTGGGGAGCACCTGATGCGTGTATTCATAAGCCTTGAGCGCAAATTCCGTCAAATCAGACACCCAGTAATGACTGCTGTCATAAAAAGCCAGCGCTTCATCGCGCCGATGCACAGCCGCGAGCAGGTTTTCAATACTTTGGACAGGTATAGCCTCTTTGTAGACAACCTCACCGTCCAAGACGATATATTGTCCATTCATCGCAATCGCGCCCGTGATACCGGAATCAGCCATAATCTGGCTGAGCTCAAAATGCCCGCGCCCCGTCGCAATAAGCGGGAGAACATCATTCCGGCGGAGTTCGGCAAGAGCCCCAGCGACTTCCGAATCTACCTTTGATTCAGCATTGAGCAAAGTTCCGTCAAGGTCAAAAAAGGCCATGGCCTTAAAATTCTTCAAATTTTCCATAAAAATATTGTACCAAAAAATGTGATATAATGAAGCAATATGGCTACATCAAGTAAAACAAAATCATCAAAAAAATCCAGAAAGCCTGCTTCACGGAAAAATACGGCAAAAAATAAGTCCGCTAACCAAAGAATCATACTCTATGGCGTCAGCCTGATTCTGTTATTTTTCGCATACACACGACTCGGTTTTTTCGGAGTTTTGCTCTACAATCTGGTGCGCTTAGTCGTTGGTTCCACCGCTTTAGTCGCTCTGTCGCTTTACTTGCTGTACTTGATATTTGCCCTTGTCAGAAAAAGTCTTTTCGAAGAAAACCATCGCCTGATACCAGGTGTGTTAACCGTTTACGTCGGCCTCATTTTATTCGTTCAGGCGATTTTTGCAGGTGCCCTTAAAGGCGGAAGCGACACTGCCCTGTGGAATGTGCTGGACGATTTTGCAAAGTTTGAAGTTACAAAAGACGCTGCCGGCGGCTTCATCGGCTGGCTGCTTTATTTCCCGTCGGCTGCGCTTTTTTCAAATATCGGAGTTTATATCATTGCGGCAGTCATCGTGGTCGTCGGTATTTTTGTGGCCGTTCCAGGCCTGATTCATAAGACGCGTACACTCTTTACCAATGCTGTGTCAAGCCTGATGGACAGCCGCGAGGAGCGCAGACAGAACAAACAGGAACGTCAGAAAGCCGCGGCAGAAGCCCAGAACTTTGAAGACGAGCTTTATTATCAGAATCAGGATGAAAGCCGGGAAGAAGCAGCTCAAGGCTTTGACAGCGTTGTCCCGCTGGATGACCGGATTTACAGCCCGACAGTCCCAGAGCCGCTGACATTTGACAATTACCAGTACAAAGAGCCCGAGCGCAGCCCTCTAGGAATGATGACAGACGAACAAGCAGACTGGCACGACATTTACCCCGGAGAAACAAGTGAAAATTCAGACGATAACTACGAAATGGACAATTTGCCTGAATATGACGATTATTACGAAGACGAAGAAATAGCGGCCGAAGATTACGACTTCCCTGAAGCAGCGCCAGCACACAAATCCTTCTACCAGCTCCCGACAACAAAGCTCCTGACCGAAATTCCGCCGAAAAACCAGACACGCGAGCGCGAGCAAGTCAAAAAGAACATCGTCATTCTAGAAGAAACCTTCAAGTCCTTCGGCATCAATGCCAGCGTAGAAACAGCCGTCGTGGGCCCATCCGTCACAAAATACGAAATCAAACTGGCAACCGGTGTCCGCGTCAATCGAGTGGCCAACCTGGCCGACGACTTAGCTCTGGCACTGTCAGCCACCGACGTCCGCATTGAGGCGCCCATTCCCGGCAAACCCCTGGTCGGTATCGAAATTCCCAACCTGGAAATCGCCACCGTCGGCTTCCGCGAGATGTGGGAAGAAGCCAAGACAGACCCGCTCAAACTATTAGAAATCCCGCTGGGCAAGGCACTGGACGGCTCAATCAAAACCTTTGACCTGACCCGCATGCCGCACTTGCTGATTGCAGGCTCGACCGGCTCAGGTAAATCCGTAGCCGTCAACGGCATCATCGCCTCCATCCTGATGAAGTCGCTGCCAAGCCAAGTCAAATTCCTCATGGTTGACCCGAAAATGGTTGAGCTGTCGGTCTACAACGACATCCCCCAGCTCCTGATTCCAGTGGTAACGAATCCGCGCAAAGCTTCCCGCGCCCTGCAGCGTGTGGTCGACGAGATGGAGCGCCGCTACGAGCTCTTCAGCCGCGTGGGCGTGCGCAACATGGCAGGCTACAATGCCAAAATCGAAAAGCATAATGCGGATTCGGAGGAAAAAGACCTGCCCTTGCCGTTTATCGTAGTGATTGTCGACGAGTTGGCGGACCTGATGATGGTCGCTTCAAAAGAAGTCGAGGACGCCATCATAAGACTCGGGCAAAAGGCACGTGCCGCAGGCATTCACATGATTCTGGCCACACAGCGTCCATCAGTTGACGTCATTTCCGGCCTGATAAAAGCCAATGTTCCGTCACGCGTGGCATTCGCCGTGTCCTCAGGGACAGATTCTCGCACCATCCTTGATACCAACGGCGCCGAAAAATTGCTCGGCCGCGGCGACATGCTCTTCAAACCCATCGACGCAAACCATCCTGTGCGATTGCAAGGCGCTTTCCTGTCCGATGAAGACGTTGAAACGCTGGTTGACTTTATCAAAGGCCAAACAGCCCCCGACTATGATGACAGCTTTGACCCAGGCGAAGATGCAGCCGATGACAACCGGGCAGGCTACGCAGGTTCCGGCGATTCTGCCGACCCGCTCTTTGAAGAAGCCAAAGCCCTCGTGGTTACCTCGCAGAAAGCCTCAACCGCACAATTGCAGCGCACACTGAAAGTCGGCTTTAACCGTGCGACTGACCTGATGAATGAACTCGAAGCTGCAGGCGTAGTAGGCCCAGCCAAAGGCACAACACCGCGCAAAGTCCTGATGAATCTCTCAGGCGATTTTTCCGGAGATGACGAATGACAATATTTGACGACTTTGAAAGACTGAAAAAGACTGCTCTCCCGCAAATCACAGTAGTGGCAGGCGAGCAGGATGACCTGGTCTCGGAAATCCGAGATCAGCTTTTGAATTTCGTCAAGTTTGACAGCAGCAATCTGAGCCAGTCTTATTTTGACCTGGCGAGTACAGACAGCGACAATGACGCCGCCCTCGAAGAGCTCGAAAGCCTGCCTTTTTTCGATGATAAACGTCTCGTAATTTTTGAGAATCTCTGGAATCTGACCACCGTCAAAAAATCAGTCTTTAACGAATCCCAAATGACACGTTTCGCCCATTTTTTAGAGGAACCTGTGGCAAGCACTCAATTGATTCTGGTTTTTCATGGCAAGCTTGACGCTCGACTGAAATTAACCAAGAAACTTAAGAAATCCGCAGCATTGCTAGAGGCCAATCCTCTGAGTCCTCAAGAACTGCAGCGCTATTTCATGAATAAAACGGGCCTGCCGCCTCGAGTTCTCCTGACTTTGGCGGAAAAGTCAAATTTCAGCTTTTCGGTCATGCAGCAGAACATCGCCATGCTGAAGACTTATGCTGGCAAGCGCGAAATCACGCTGGACGACGTGGAGCGTGTGGTGCCGAAATCCCTGCAGGATAATATTTTTGACCTGACTGACATGATTTTTAAAGGAAAAATTCAGGAAGCCCGTGAACTCGTCGCTGATTTGACCATTGCCGGCGAAGACATTATCAAAATTCTGGCCATTCTGACCAATTCCTACCGCCTTTATTACCAGGTCAAGATTATGCAGGGCAAAGGCTGGAGCGAGTCACTGATGACCAGCCGACTGAAAATTCATCCCTACCGCGTCAAATTAGCCGCACAAACTGTACGTTCTGTCTCAAAAAAATATTTGGCACAAGCCCTGTTAAGCCTGATAGAACTTGATTTTTCAATCAAAACAGGACGTGCCGATAAAGAACTATTATTTGATGTCCAAATTTCAAAACTTTCCTCGACTTTCTTTACTTGAACTTTTCGCCGCAATTTGATAAACTGGTGATGGACATTGTCGAACATGCGGAGGTTTGACTAATCGGCAGAAATGCAATGAAACCATGGAATAAAGCAGCAGAAGAGGGGAAGATGGCCAGCTATAAATTAACACCAAAAGAAATATTTGAGACAGATTTTTCCACGAAAATGCGTGGCTACGACAAAGAAGAAGTTGATGAGATGCTTGACAACGTCATTGCAGACTATGAGACTTTTCAAGCGGAGTTATTGCGTCTTCAGGAAGAAAATGAATTTTTGAAGAACCGTGTCGCAGACCTGGAAAAAGGAGTGGCTAAATCAGTCCCTCAGATTACTGCTGACCTTGATCAGACCCAACGTTTTGACCCATTTCATCAGCAAGTGCCCAAAACTGCTCAGCCGATACCTGCAGCCACAGCAACTGCGCACGTGCAGCCGCAGATACAAATTAAAGAACCTTCAAATTTTGACCTGCTCAAACGAATTAACCGCTTAGAGCGTGCCGTTTTTGGTCCGGATTCAAAATTCGGAGATACGACAGAGTTAAAATAACACAAAGAAATACACAGTTTTCGGATAATCGCGCATGAATTTCTAGAATCCATGTGAGGAAAGTCCAGGCTCGCCCATGCTGAGAAGACTTCAATTCATTGAGGCGCATGGAGTGATTGTGGTTCGCGAACAAATAAGCGGACGTAGGGCGTCAACCCTAACGGCGGCGAAATGTGCTACGTTGAGTCTAAAATTTAGACAAAATATGCCAGATTAGCCTGAAAGTGCCATAGAGACGAATCGTTTTGGAAACGGAACGGCTGGAACGTGGTAAACCCCTCAAGCGAGCAACCCAAACTACGGTCGGGGCATTCGGTCAGCCGAAATGAAGGCGTGACTGAGCGTGCGAACTCAACTAGTTTGCACGAGACAGATGATTATCCCGTTCTGCAACTGCAGGCGGACAAAACTTGGCTTATAGAAAACTGTTTGACGCGGCTGGGGCATATGCCTCAGCTTTTTTAGAATAATGAGTAAAATTAGATAAAAAAGGAGAGTGGCCGAGCGCTCGCGTAAGCGGAATGTTGCGACTTTAGTCGCTTACAGATTGCTTTCGACACTGCCGTGGCGCGAATGCTATTCAATAAAAAATGAAGACAAAATTTAAAATACAAGCGACAGCCTCAGCTGGCATTGAAAGCCTTACAGCAAGAGAATTGAAGAATCTGGGCTATGCAGAGACTGTAAAAATTGACGACCGTTCACGCGTATTCTTTGAAGGCGAAGCCAAGGACATTGCCGCGGCAAACCTCTGGTTGCGTACAGCGGACCGCGTGAAAATCGTAGTAGGAGAATTCACTGCCAGGACTTTTGACGAACTTTTCAATAAAGTTTTTGATTTAGACTGGCCGGAATATCTGCCGCTGGGCAGCTCTTTTCCTGTAAGCAAGGCGAAGTCAGTCAAGTCGCAGCTGCATAATGAACCTACGATTCAGTCAATTACAAAGAAAGCCATTGTGAAACGGATGCAGCAATTCTATCATCGGCCGGAAAATCTGCCTTTGATGGAAAATGGGCCTGAGTATTCAATCGAGGTGGTGATCCACAAAGACCTCGTGACGATTTTGCTTGATACTTCAGGCGAGTCGCTGTTTAAGCGGGGCTACCGCACAGAGCACGGCGGAGCACCAATCAAGGAAAATCTTGCGGCAGCAATTATTCTGCTTACCAGCTGGACGGCCAACCCGTTGCGGCCTTTTGTGGACCCGACTTGCGGTTCCGGCACTTTCTGCATAGAAGCGGCTATGATTGCGATGAACATTGCTCCCGGACTCAAGCGAAGTTTTGCTTTTGAAAAATGGCCCTGGTTCATGAAGGATGCCCATCTGGACATGCTCAAAGACGAGGCGCGCTCGAGTGAAAAGCGCGAACTCCCGCTGCAGATTCAAGGCTCGGACATTGACGCTAGAATGATTGAAATTGCTAGACACAATACAGTTGCGGCAGGCCTTGAAAATGTGGTACAATATAAGCAAATGCGCCTGCAGGATTTTCGCACGACGGCGATTGACGGCGTGATTGTGTCTAACCCTCCGTACGGCGAGCGTTTGGGCAGTGAAGATGCCGCCAAGCAGCTTTATCGTGAGATGGGCGAGACTTTCAGACCGCTTGAGACTTGGAGTAAATATATTATCACCGCGGACGAGGATTTCGAGATTGCTTATCAGAATCGGGCAACGAAGAAGCGGAAGCTCTATAATGGTGCGCTGAAAAGTTATTTATTCCAGTATTTTGGGAAACGTGTAAAAAATTAAGAGTTGATGAAGGAGTTGACGTGAAATGGCTGAAAATGAAGAAAAAGATTTAAAATCATCTTCAAGTATTGAGTCAAACGAGACATTTGAGGAGAAGATGGCTCGTATTCAATCGATTTTGAATGGTCAGAAATCCGAAATTGAAAATCGTAAAGTTACTCAAGATATTCGAGAAGAGAAAGAACATGTATCTCCTTTGGAGAAAGTGACTGCATCGGAATCAGAAATTACCGCAAATATAGAGTCTGCCGCAGTCACAAGTGAAAGTGAAACAGAATCTGAAATTCCGGAAAGTATTTCAGAAAGTACTTCATTCGAGCCTGCGGATTCTTCTGCTTTGTTTGAGCATTCAAATTCTCTTGCTGAGAGTGAGGGAATTATTGATAAAGAAATGACTGAAGAATCAGGTATATCGCCGTCTCCTGTGCCAGCTCCGATTCCTGAGCTTGTTCAATCAGAGAGAGAATCAGTTGAGGATTCCGACAGTGCGAAAAAGAGCAGAATGGCGCTGATTATTGGTATTCTTGTTGTTTTGCTGATTGCTTTCGGCTCGGTTCTGTATTTCCAATTGAGAAATAAGACAAATGATTCTAATGCAGTTAAAAGTTCATCATCTTCGATATCGAAGTCAGAATCTAAATCAAGCAGCAGCAAGTCTTCATCAAGCACGGAAAGTTCTTCGTCAGCTCAAAGCAGCAGTGCCAGCCAAAGCTCTTCATCTTCATCTTCATCATCATCTTCGTCATCATCATCTTCAGCTGCAGCACCAACGCGAGCAGAAATTATTGCTTCTGTCCAGCCGGGACGTGTGCCGCTGGACCCAAATATTACTGGCCAAGAACCAGAATTCAACTGGCCGGCAGGTTTGCAGGATGAAGTGATTCAAAATGCTCAGGCAGCCGGTTGGGGAACTGGCGGCTATAAATTTATTCCTGCACAAATCGTCGGCGGACAAGGCTGGGTGAATCTCTATGATGCCAATGGCCAGTTTGTGGCCTCCGTCGATTTGGCAACGCGCTACATTCTACAATAGAACCACGAGGTTAAGCTAGGTATGGCAAAGAAAAAAGATAACAACACTGAAAATGGCAGTCAAAGCAGTTCTGAAATTTCTGAGTTTCCTGTATCCAGCGCAGCTGAGGCAGAAAGCGCAAAGGAAAACTTATCAGAGCAAGTTGAGAAAACCGAGAATCTGGAAAGCAGCGAAAATGAGCTTACCGCGGATAAAGTTGAAGCTTCCTCTTCGAGTCAGATTTTTCGCGAGCAAACACTTGATTTTGCCAGCATTCCGTCAGAATTAACAATTGAAGAAGTCCAGGAAGAGGCACAGATACTGGAAGAAGAAAATCTGTCTGCCGAAAGTCCACTGGACAGATATGTCCGCAAGCACCGCGAAGAAGTGGAGAACGTTAAAAATGCACTTGGCAGCGAGACTCTGACACCTGACGAGGATGATAACGACGCTAACGACAATGAAGTTGAGAGTCAAAATCCTCTGCAATCTGAAAGCCTTGATTCAGTAACAGATGACGGCACCAGCGAATCAGAGGCCGCTGCAGATGAAGTTGAAGCTCAAGAAGGTGAGCTGGTAGACACCACCATCTTCCCCGCTCCGACCCTGTCTGAAATTTATGAGTCACAAGTGGCTGAAGAAAAGAAATTCGACTCAGTTGAACTTGCTGCCTCTGAGCCTGACGCTGAAGAAGTCCCGCTGCCGTCGCGAAATGCTGATCCGTTGAGTGCAACTCCAAAACGCTCTGAAAGAGTTTCAGCTGCAAACAAAGTCTACCCGTCCATTCCAGCAACAGCGAATGAAGCTGTTCCCGATTCTGATTCAAGCTTTGCTTCTGAAAAGGAGAAAAAGTCTGCAAAGAAGCCGATTATTCTCGGCATAGTCGCCATTGCAGCAATCGGCATCGCCACGTACGCGGGTATTCAGATATACAACAGCAATCAAACAGCCACAAAAACTGTATCTAGCAAAGCAGCCAGTAAAATATCAACTTTCAACAAAGACTATGAAACTTTTTTCACTGACAGCAGTCATAAAGCATTGAAAAACAGTAATTTCGACAGGATTTCTACCTTAGGCGATGATTTAAATGCGATTCCGACATCTGACAGTAAATTCACTGCTCTGCAGACAAAGTATAACAATCTGTCCAGTGACATCTCTGCCGTTAAATCGGTCAATGCACTTTTTGACAAGCCGGTAATTGTTGACGGAAATTTTGATGGTACAGCAGCAGTTAAAACTGGTGTTAATATCCCAAATGTCAGCTCAAAAAACGAAACCTTGAATGCACTGCTGCAGAAGGCCGTTGATTTGGCCAAAAATGGTCAGACTATAGCGAGTTCATCAGCGGCCATAGCATCAGCCCAGTCTGCAGCAAGTTCAGCCGCATCAGCCGCAGAATCAAGTGCAGCAGCAGCTGACTCTGCAGCAGCATCTAGCGCTTCTACCACCGAAAGCTCCGCAGCAGTCACAGACAATACGGCAGCAGCAGGCAGCGTTTATTCTCAGAATCCGACAGGTGCAGCGCCCGACAATGCAGGCTCGCGCGTTCCTGTTCAGTCGATTGACCCAAGCAGTGCAGCTTTCCAATGGGCACCAGGCGTGCTTGATTTAACGATTTCAACAATGCAGAGCCGCGGCTATATTTCAGGCAGCGACTACATTCTCACGCCAGTGGCAGTTGATACAGCCGGTGAAGGCTGGTACAACATTTACCGGCCGGACGGCAGCTATCTCTTCAGTATTAACTGCAAAACAGGCTTCTGGGCAGGTGCCGGCGGCAAGTATCCAAACCTGCCGGCCAGCTTCTAACCGTAACGAAAACGCTCCATCTTGCGAAATTCAAGAAGGAGCATTTTTACATTTTTATACAAAGCATAACTGAAAAACAAAAAATAAGCCCGAAATGAGCTTATTTTTTAAGTTGCAGGTAACGTTTATACCAAATATCGACATACTCGGGAGAAAATGGCCCATACCCTTTAGTAATCCAGCTGTTGAGAATTTTAACATTCTCACGCAGAATGAAATCAATATCCTCAGGATAATCCATTTGTTTCCGGTGGCGCTCGTATTCTTCGACATCCAGCAATTTCTTGTCACCGCTGGCAAAGACTTTGACATCGAGATCATAATCAATGTATTTCAAAGCTTCAGCATCCAGAACGTAGGGGCTAGCGAGGTTACAATAGTAACTGACGCCCTCCTCACGAATCATTGCTATAATGTTAAACCAAAATTTTTTGTGGAAGTACACAATGGCAGGCTCACGCGTCACCCAGCGGCGATTGTCAGACTCTGTCACTAATGTATGGTCATTCACTCCAATCAGAGAATTTTCATTTATTTTGAGCAGCATTGTATCACGCCAGATACGGTGCAGGCTCCCATCATGCTTATAGCTTTGAATCGTGATGAAGTCCCCCTCTTTAGGTGTCTTCATATTTTTTCTCCAATTCAAAGATTCTCACTGTATATTTTATCATAAAATCTTGAAAAAAGTCAGACCGAACTTTTTTCGTCGCTTGCTTCAAAAGAGGAATTGCGCATAAATGTATGGTATAATTAGGCGGTAAATATGACAGACTCAAAGAATGAACAACTGGAAAATCAAAAAGCAGATTTTGAGCGATTATCCAGCTATGCGAACTCGCTTGAAAGAAAGTATCAACAACCGAGAAATCTAAATCAAGAAGATGATTTTGAGCGCTTTTTGTCGGCCGAAGAGACTGAGGAACCAGCTGCGCCTGAATCTGAACCTGAGATTGAAACACTTGAAGAGGAAGAGGAAGAAGACCAAGAGCAGTCATTTTTTGCGCGAAGCATGTCATTTATTGACGAGCGAAAGTACCTGCTGGTTTTAATCCCAGTATTCTTTCTGCTCCTATTTTTGCTTACGCTTAATCGGACGCATACCGGTACGATTAAAACAGAAGCGTTCACTTACAGCGGTCAAATCCTCAATGATGCGCCAAATGGCAAAGGAACCATGACTTACGCGAACGGCGACACCTATAGCGGAAATTTTAAAACAGGCAAATTTTCAGGCTCTGGAACTTTTACCACCAAAAGCAGCAATTGGAGCTTTGCAGGAAACTTCAAAAACGGCCTGCCGGACGGCAAGGGTGTGATGACAACGCCTGACGGCACGAAGCATGAAGAAACCTATAAGAATGGGGTGCTGGCACGATGACGGAAATACAGGAAAATCGTAAAAATTCCAGCACTCGGATTAGATTCTTCAGTTATGTGAGGGCTCTGGGGCTTTTGCTCGTTCTGCTTTATCATTTTTATCCGAAAATCATGCCCGGCGGCTTTATTGGTGTGGATATTTTTTTCACGTTTTCGGGCTATCTGATTACTTCGCTGATTATCGTGGAATTCAGGCGCAGTGAGAGTTTTAATCTGAAAAAATTTGCGGAGCGGCGCTTTTTCAGAATCTTTCCAACTTTGTTTTTCGCCATGCTGGTTACTTTGCCGCTGACATTACTTGGCAGCCCTGACTTGCGTTATCAGCTGCGGCAGCAGGTGCTGGCGGGCCTTAGCTTTGTCTCGAATCTTTATGAATCAAGCACTGGGATTTCCTATGAAAACAGCTTTGCGCCGCATATGTTTGTGCATTTGTGGTCGCTGGGCATTGAAATTCAGTTTTATGTTGTCTGGGCGCTGATTCTCTGGCTTTTGCTGCGCTTCTCGAAACGGGCTTTCCGCAGTAAGATTTTCCTGCTTTCGCTGGTGATTGCACTTTTCAGCGCGATTTCGATGCTAGTAACATCGCTTGGTACGAGCAATTATTCGGGGATTTATTACAGCCCGATTTTACATATTTTCCCCTTCTTTATTGGTGCGACTCTGGCCGGTGTAGTCGGGATTTCTGAGAGTAAGTTCATCCGGCTTTTCGCCAAGAATCATTCTGTTGCCTATCTGCGCAATGCTTCCTTGATTTTTGGTGGAATTCTGGTGATTTTGTCGCTGGTTTTGCACTATGACTGGAAGATTACTTTTATGTTCGGCTTTTTGCTGGCCGGACTTGCAACGGCCGCTCTGATTTTCTTCCTGCGGATGATGCACGAGAAGACCCTGCCGACTCAGTCATGCGAACCGAAGATTGTGCAGGGAATTTCTGATATAAGCTACGGCGTGTACATTTTCCACTGGGCTCTGCTGGTCATTTTCCTGAATCTGCGGATACCGCATTTGCCGGCGGTTCTGCTGACCATTGTCCTGTCGTTTGCTTTGTCAGCTTTGATGTTTTATGTGCTTGACCCGATTCTTCACGGCAAAATACCAGTTTCTCAGCCGCTCAAACAGGCAATCGCGGCAGTATCAGTGGTTCTGCTGATTCCAAGTGCTGCAGCAGTGGCAATGTCAACCTCTTCAACCACAGTCTCAAATACACTCTGGCAGGGAGCAACGGCTCAGGCCAGCCAGGGACTCTATTTGTCAGAGAGAATCATTGAGACTGGAGCAGCTGGCGCTAACACTCTTCTAATCGGTGATTCTGTGGCCAATGGCACGCGTACAAGTTTCTCGGGGGCTGTCACACTTGAAGGCGAAATTCCGACAATCTTTGGGGATACAGCCGGTGATAGGAAAATTTCCTCAGATTTACTGCCCGATTTGAGCAATGATTTGGGAATGATGCCTGCGAATTGTGCGATTGTGATTGCGTTAGGCACGAACTCGACAGTTCCGGAGACAGATATTAGCATCCTAAAATCTGTGATTAAGCAGTATTCAGATAACCATCAGATTGTTCTGGTGACTCCGGCGAATTTTTCAGCAGGCGGGCCTTTCAACTCAGATAAAATCGCAGACTGGGAACTTTCTATTAAAAATAAATACAAAAATGTGGCGATAGCAGACTGGAGAGCAGCGGCTTCAGGCCATCCAGAATATTATGACCCCGACGGCATTCACATTTCTGACCGCCCTGAAGGACGCAAAGTCTGGATTGACCTGGTAAAAGCTGCGCTAGCAAAGTAGTGACCGAGAAATCAGATTTTAAGCAAAACTTTATCATTTGTCCATTATTTCACATTCTTTTAAAAGTCCGCTTTTTTTGCTATAATTGAAACATGGAAAAACAGAAGGTGGCAATCCTAGGGCCCGGTTCCTGGGGAACTGCTCTGTCGCAGGTCCTGACTGATAATGGTCATACCGTTACGCTTTATGGCGACAGCCCAGCTCAAATTGCTGAGATTAACGAGCAGCATACAAATAAGCGCTACTTCAAAGAAGCCGTTTTGGATGAAAGAATTCAGGCGACAACTGATTTGAAAGCCGTACTTGCTGATGTGGACTGTGTGCTTTTTGTTGTGCCGACCAAAGTGACACGGCTGGTGGCCAAGCAAGTGGCTCCGCTCTTAGATCACAAAGTCCACGTGCTGCATGCCTCTAAAGGACTGGAGCAAGGCACGCATGAGCGCATCTCGACTATTCTGGAAGAAGAGCTGCCGGCTGAATTCCGCGGAGAAATCACCGTGGTGTCCGGGCCGTCACACGCCGAGGAGACGATTGTGCGCGACATTACACTCATCTCGGCCGCCTCGAAGTCTCTGGCTGACGCAAAGTATGCGCAGGACCTCTTCAGCAATGATTACATGCGGCTCTACACAAATCCGGATGTTATCGGCGTAGAGACCGCAGGTGCTTTGAAAAATATCATAGCTGTCGGTGCCGGTGCGTTGCATGGATTAGGCTACGGCGACAACGCAAAAGCCGCGATTATCACACGCGGACTGGCAGAAATTACGAGACTAGGCGTTGCGATGGGCGCAGAACCGCTGACATACAGCGGCTTGTCCGGCGTGGGAGACCTGATTGTCACTGCAACCTCCGTTTATTCACGTAACTGGCGGGCAGGTGATGCACTTGGCCGAGGAGAAAAATTAGCCGACATTGAAGCCAACATGGGAATGGTCATCGAAGGCGTCTCCACCTGTAAAGCTGCCTACGAACTGGCTCAGCAAATGGGAGTAGAGATGCCGATTACCGAGACGATTTATAAAGTGCTCTACAAAGGCCTCGAACCGCGCTCTGGAATTCTAGAAATCATGCGCCGCGAATCCAAACAGGAAAATGAATTTTCATAAACAAAGAAATAGTAATAATGAAATCGAAAAATTGAGCGTTTACTGAGCGCTATTTATTCAAAAGGAGAGAAAATGCCAAAAGAACAACTCAAAAAAGTCCGCAAAGCCGTTATTCCTGCTGCAGGTCTGGGGACCCGCTTCCTGCCTGCAACCAAGGCACTGGCTAAAGAAATGCTGCCGATTGTTGACAAACCGACCATTCAGTTCATTGTCGAAGAAGCACTTGCATCAGGCATTCAAGATATTTTGATTGTTACAGGTAAATCCAAGCGTCCGATTGAAGACCATTTTGACTCGAATCTTGAGCTGGAAATGAATCTGCGGGAAAAAGGCAAGACCGACCTATTGAAGCTGGTTGAAGAAACCACTGACATTAATCTGCACTTTATCCGCCAGTCTCATCCTCTGGGACTTGGCCATGCGGTACTTCAAGCCAAAGCCTTTGTCGGCGATGAGCCTTTTGTCGTAATGCTGGGTGATGATTTGATGAATATCAACGGCGAAGGCGAGCCGCTGACCAAACAGCTAATCGCAGACTATGAGGAAACACATGCCTCAACCATTGCGGTCATGGAAGTACCGCACAAAGATGTTGACAAGTACGGCGTGATTGCTCCAGAAGGCGAAGTCTCAAAAGGACTGTACAATGTTGCTGAGTTTGTCGAAAAACCAGCAGTAGATAAAGCCCCGTCAGACTTGGCTATTATCGGTCGTTATTTACTAACTCCGGAAATTTTTGAAATTCTTCAAAATCAGAAACCAGGTGCAGGTCATGAAATCCAGCTGACCGACGCAATTGAGACCTTAAATAAAACACAGCGTGTTTTTGCTCGCCAATTCACAGGGAAACGTTATGATGTCGGTGACAAGTTCGGCTTTGTTAAGACCACGATTGAGTACGGCCTGAATCATCCGCAAATCGAAGAGCAGCTGCGTGCCTATATTGTAGACAAGGCCAAAGAGCTGTCCAAGGAAAAATAAAGCGTGAAAACGCATGATAAGTGGGCTAAAGTCCACTTATTTGCTTTAATTCTGAGCCAATACTAAACGGGAGATAAAGATTAGACATCTGCCACATTTTTTACCTTTACACTTGTCGAAATTTCTCTCAAAATATGCTATCATTAAATAATGAAATTTTTGAAGGAACTTAGGCTACGGCCACTTGACGGTGTATTATTGGTAGTTCTGGTCGCACTGGCTTTCTTGCCGATTTTCCTTTTTGCAAACAAAGGCACAGCTGCCACAGAAGTTCAAGTCAAGCTTCATGGTAAAGTGATAAAAACGCTGGATTTATCGGTTAATCAGAAATGGACTTATGAGTCAGAATCCGGCGATGTCAATAAAATCCAGATTAAGGACAAAAAAGTACGTGTTTACGAAGCCAACTGTCCTGATCAGATTGATGTCAAGGCCGGCTGGAAGTCAAAAAACGGCGAGACGATTGTCTGCCTGCCGCACAGCCTGGTGGTCGAATTGACCGGGGGTAAAACGATTCAAGATGGAAAGACAGTGGATTATCAATGACAATTAAAGAATTATTGTATGTGTCATTGCTGACAGCGACAGCCGTGATTTTAGGCTTGATTGAAAGCTCATTTCCGCCTTTCTTTGCCTTTGCGCCAGGCGCAAAAATCGGTCTGCCGAATCTGGTCATGCTGATTGCCATGTTTACGCTGAGCTGGCGCAAGGTCTGGTCAATGCTAGTTCTGCGACTGCTAATCACTGCACTTTTTACCGGCTTTTCAGTTTTCCTTTATTCCGCAGCCGGCGGTGTACTGAGTTTGCTGGCAATGTATCTGGTCAAATTGTTCGGGCCGAAACTCGTGTCAATGATAGGCATTTCAATTGTCGGCGGATTTTTCCATAATGCCGGACAGCTCCTGGTAGCCTCGCTGATTGCCCAAACGCCAAGTGTCATGCTTTATCTGCCCTGGCTGGCATTCTTCGGCCTCCTGGCAGGTCTGGCTGTAGGAATCGGCGGTAATCAGATAATCAGACGAGTGCAGCCGATTAATCAATTATTTATACAGAGAAGTCAAATATGGTCATAGATTTAATGAAAAATGAATTCCCAGGATTGACATCTGATTTGACCAAGGTCAAGCGTCTGATGAAAACGTCCGTGGTCCTGAAAAACGAACCCGTCAAAAATGCGATTTTTGATATTTTTGACGCAGGCGGAAAAATGCTGCGTCCGGCCTACCTGCTGCTTTTTGCCGAATTCACTGACTTGAAGTCTGAGCAGCGAATCGCTCTGGCAGCGGCAATTGAGATGCTGCACACAGCTACACTGATTCACGATGATATTGTAGACAGAGCAGACACGCGGCGCGGCGCAGTGACGATTTCAGCTAAATACGGTGATGATGTGGCAGTTTATGCAGGCGATTATCTCTTTGTCTCTGTCTTCAAGACTTTGTCCAAGCATTCGCTGGATTTATCAAATTTGACAGAGCAGACAGAGTCAATTGAGCGACTCTTAGGCGGCGAATTAGGACAAATGACACTGCGCTACGATTTGACGCAGACAATCGATGATTATATCGCCAATATTTCCGGTAAAACAGCTGAGCTTTTTGCCATGTCCTGTACCATTCCGGTCTTGATTGACGGCAACAAACGACTTTCAAAGCTGGCTTATGAAATCGGGAAAAATATCGGCATTGCCTTTCAGGTGATGGACGATTATCTGGATTATGCGGCAGACGAAGAAAAATTGGGCAAGCCGGTGCTCGAAGATATGCAGCAGGGCGTCTACTCAGCGCCGATTCTTTTCGGACTGCAGGCAGAACCTGAGCGGCTTTCGGCCTTGCTGACACAACAGAAGTTCACTGAAATTCCGGCATTATTGACAGAAACGGATGCTTTGCTGAAAACAAAGGAATTAGCTCAGTCCTATACAGAGCGCGCCATGAAGCTTATCAGCAAGCTGCCGGCAAGTGATACAACTACAAAAATATCTTTTTTAACAAAAAAACTATTGGAGCGTGATTATTAATGCAGCCGGAGGAATTTTACCAGGATTTTCAGCTGTCAGACCAGCAGCGAAGCCAATTTGCGAAATATTTTGAACTATTGATTGACTGGAACGAGAAAATCAACCTCACAGCGATTACCCTTGAGTCTGAAGTCTATTTGAAGCATTTTTACGACTCTGTGATGCCGGTTAAATACGGCCTTATCCCGAATAAAGCGGTTAGCTTACTGGACATTGGAGCCGGCGCAGGCTTTCCCAGTCTGCCTTTGAAAATTCTTTACCCCGAGTTGAAAGTGACAATCATTGATTCATTGAATAAACGCATTAATTTTTTGTCAACTCTGATAGAGACGCTAGGCTTGGAAAATGTTCAGCTACTCCATGGCCGGGCAGAAGATTTCGGGCAAAATCCGAAATACCGTGCGCAATTTGATTTTGTAACCGCTCGAGCAGTAGCCCGGCTGAATGTTTTGTCCGAGCTGACGCTGCCTTTCCTGAAAAAAAACGGGGAATTACTGGCCTATAAAGCCTCCAAATTCGGCGAAGAAGTGAGCAAAGCAAAGCCGGCAGTTACTCTGCTGGGCGGAAAACTTGAGCGCAGCATTGATTATAAGCTGCCGGACAACTCCGAGCGCCATATTGCGGTGATAAAGAAAGTCTTGAAGACACCGGGAAGATTTCCCCGAAAGGCTGGAACGCCAAACAGAAATCCTTTATAAAAAGGCTCAGAAAATGGACACAGAGATGGAAACGTCCATTAATGAGAGGAAACATCGAAAAATCAGTCCAAAGTCTCATTCAGCAGAAGATGCGCATGTTATAATAAATCATAGTCAAATATCGAAATCTCTTACTATTTACCAGAAGAAAGCGGAGGTTATAATAAAATGCATTTACATATGATGGATCATTCTGCGTCAGGTCTTTTGGGATTTGCCATTAGCCTGATTGTTGTTATTCTCATAATCAAGATGGTCGTCGGACTCACGATTTTAGGGCGGCAGAAGTCTCGGGAGCACGGTAACAGTCCGGAGATTAAGCTGAAACGCAACATGAAAAACTATCGCGAGTCGGGATTGTCTGACAGTGATATTAAGCTCTTTCGTGAAACCATGGCCGAGGCCAAAAAACATATCAAATACTGGGAATCTGCCTGCAAGTCAATTACCGATGTGAGTGTGATTGAAGATGTGACAGGCGGTCTCTCGGCAGCGAAGAAAACTTTCCAGTTCATCGTTAAAAACCCGCAGGAATTAACAAAGCAGAACAATTTTCTCTACAAATATCTGCCTAACATGACGAAACTGATTGAAAGCTACCAGAAATTACAGTCAGAAGCTGTCAAATCCGACGGAGATTTGAGTGAAGCTTTGCTTTTGATGAAGACTTTATCAAGTCAGGTGGCTGAAAACTATCATGAAATTCTCATGGCAGACGTGAAAATCATTGGAAAGGAAGTAGAAAATGGCTGAAAACGGTAATGATTTGACAATGCAGAAATTTACTCAAGAACTGCCGCAGGAATCCTCGCCGAAAGGTGCCATGGAAACTTTAAATGAGGCACAACGTGCGCAAGCGCTGAGTTTTGCGGCCAGTTTAAATGAAAATGACCCGCAGACGGTTGTTGAATACGGTGCCGGGGCTCAGAAGTCTATCGCTGATTTTTCACAGACCGTCTTGAATAAGGTTCAGGCAAAGGATTTGGGCGAAGTCGGCGGCTCGCTGACCGATTTAATGTACAATCTGAAGGAAGCTAACCCGAATGAATTAGCCGGCGGTGACGCAGGTTTCTTCAGCAGAATGTTCGGCAAAGTGCGCAAATCGATTTTCGAAGTCACTCAGAAATATCAGAAAATCGGTGCCGGCATTGACAAAATCTCAGCTAAACTGAATGTCGAGCAAAACGGCCTGCGCGAAGATAATAAAACGCTTGCCGGCCTCTACGATGAGAACTTGAACTATTTCCAAAGCCTAAATGTCTTTATTGCAGGTGCCGAGCTGAAGCTTGAACAACTGGAAAAAGAAACCTTGCCCGCTGCCCGTAAAGAAGTTGAGACAGCAGATGACAATTCTTTGGCTGTTCAGAAAGTATCGGATTTGGAAGCTTATCGCACCCGCCTTGAAAAACGTGCCTATGATTTGCGTCTGGCCCGCCAGATGACCATCCAGCAGGCACCGCAGATTCGACTGATTCAGAATACCAATCAGGAGCTGGTTGACAAAATACAGACCAGTATCAATACAGCCATCCCGCTCTGGAAAAACCAGGTGGCCATTGCTTTGACGCTGCTCAAGCAAAAAGACGCGCTCACCTCGCAGCGCATTGTCTCTGAGACGACCAATGATTTGCTGAAGAAGAACTCCGAGATGCTGAAAACTTCGTCAATTGAAACGGCGCGTGAAAATGAGCGCGGCATTATTGACATCGAAACACTCAAGGTCACTCAGAACAACTTGATTGAGACCATTCAGCAGACACTGCAGATTCAGGCCGAAGGCCGCCAGAAACGCCAGCAGTCCGAGCAGGAACTAGTGCGTATGGAAGGTGAAATCAAGGAGAAACTCTTGGAGTTCTCAAAACCAACAACAGAACAGTAAGACGCTCATTTGGGCGTTTTACTTTTGGTTTTGCTGAAATTTTTATATTAAATTCTCTGTAAAACGTTTACAATCACATTAAAACGGGTGAAATGGAAGAATTTGTGCTATAATGAACAAGGTAAAATATTTTTTTGAGGAGCAAATACATAAATGAAACGTATTGCTGTTTTAACTTCCGGCGGTGATTCACCTGGTATGAATGCAGCCATTCGCGCTGTTGTCCGTAAAGGAATTTCAGAGGGCATGGAAGTCTATGGTATCCACTACGGTTACAAAGGACTTGTAGAGGGTGATATTATCAAGCTTGACTCGGAAGCGGTCAGTGATAAAATCAGTCGTGGGGGAACTTTCCTTTACACGGCCCGTTATCCTGAATTTACTCAGGAAGAGTATCAGTTAAAAGGCATTGAGCAGTTGAAGAAGCTCGGTATTGAGGGCGTGGTCGTTATTGGCGGCGACGGTTCCTACCATGGCGCGATGCGCTTGACGGAGCACGGATTCCCGGCTGTCGGCCTTCCAGGGACAATTGACAATGATATCGTGGGGACTGATTACACAATCGGCTTCGATACGGCTGTTACCACTGCGGTGGACGCTTTGGACAAGATTCGTGATACTTCAAGTTCTCACCATCGTACTTTCATTGTGGAAGTGATGGGGCGTAATGCTGGTGATATCGCTCTTTGGGCTGGTATTGCAGCTGGTGCTGACGATATTTGTATTCCTGAGCGCGAGTTCAAGTTTGAAAATATTGTCAAACGTATTAATACTGCTTATGCTCAAGGCAAGAATCATCATTTGATTGTTCTGGCTGAGGGGGTTATGCACGGTGAAGAGTTTGCGAAGCGGCTGAAAGCAGCTGGCGATACATCAGATTTACGTGTGTCGGTTCTTGGACATATTCAGCGCGGCGGTTCTCCAACTGTACGTGATCGTGTGCTTGCTTCCCGCATGGGCGCACATGCTGTCGAATTGCTGCGTGACGGCGTCGGCGGTGTGGCAGTCGGTGTGCGTGGCGAAAAACTGACTGAAAGTCCTATTTTGGGCTCAGCCGAGGAAGGCGCTTTGATGTCTGTCAATCCTGACGGATCAATCAAGGTCAACTTCCCGCATCAGACTATGCTGGAGCTCTACCGCTTGAACAAAGATCTGGATAACTACGGCATCGAAGAGTAAGAAAAGTAGACAATTTTATATTTATTAACTAAAATATTAATGAAATAGCAGAGGCATGAACGCTATTCAAAAGAAAAAGGAAAAAAAATGAACAAACGCGTAAAAATTGTTGCGACACTTGGGCCGGCTGTGGAAACCCGCGGCGGGAAAAAATTCGGCGAGTCCGGCTACTGGTCAGGCCCGCTGGATGTTGAAGTTTCTGCTCAGAAAATTGCTGAATTAATCAACAATGGTGCTGATGCTTTCCGCTTTAACTTCTCACACGGCGACTACGAAGAGCATGCAGCCCGCATGGCAACAGTTCACCGTGCAGAGGAAATTGCAGGGAAAAAAGTCGGTTTCCTGCTTGACACAAAAGGTCCTGAAATCCGTACGGAAGTTTTCGAAGACGGTCTTGAGGATGAGTACTATTATAAAACCGGCGACCAATTCCGCGTGGCAACTAAGCAGGGTCAGAAGTCTACCCGTGATGTGATTGCTCTTAACGTAGCCGGAGGCTTGGACATTTTTGACGATGTTGCTGTCGGCAAAACAATCCTGATTGATGACGGTAAACTCGGTTTGTCTATCATTGACAAAGACGCTGATAAACGCGAATTCATCGTTGTTGCGCAAAACGATGAGAAGATTGCTAAGCAAAAGGGCGTAAATATTCCTAACACGACAATCCCATTCAAGGCATTGGCGGCTCGTGATGCTGACGATATTCGCTTTGGCTTGTCTCAACCTAACGGGGGAATTAACTTCATCGCCATTTCATTTGTCCGTACAGCTAAAGACGTCCACGAAGTACGTGCCATCCTTAAAGAGACTGGTAATGAGCATGTGAGACTGATTGCTAAAATCGAAAATCAAGAGGGAATTGACAATCTTGATGCCATCATTGAGGCAGCTGACGGTATCATGGTTGCCCGCGGCGACATGGGAATTGAAGTGCCGTTTGAGATGGTGCCGGTTTATCAGAAGCAGATTATCAGCAAGGTAAACCGTGCAGGTAAGATTGTTATTACGGCTACTAATATGCTTGAGACAATGACTGAGAAGCCGCGTGCGACACGTTCAGAGATTTCTGACGTCTTCAACGCTGTCATTGACGGCACAGATGCTACAATGCTTTCTGGCGAGTCTGCTAACGGCAAATATCCTGCTGAATCAGTGAAAACGATGGCGACTGTTGACTTAAATGCACAGCAGCTGTTGAACGAATATGGACGTTTCCAGTTCCACAAATACGACAGAACAAACGTGACAGAAGTAGTTGCTTCTGCAGTGCGTGATGCCGCTAAGTCACTGGATGTTAAGCTCATTGTAGCCTTGACTGAGTCTGGCCAAACTGCCCGTCTGATTTCAAAATACCGTCCGGATGCAGATATTCTGGCTGTGACATTTGACGAAAAGATTGAGCGCAGTCTGGTGATTAACTGGGGCGTTATTCCAATGCTGACGAAGAAGCCTGCTTCAACTGATGATATGTTTGAAGTGGCAGAAAAGGCTGCTTTGGATTCAGGGCTTGTCGAGTCAGGCGACAACATCATTATCGTCGCTGGTGTTCCTGTCGGCAGCGGACGTACAAATACGATGCGTATCCGTACAATCAAATAAGAGGGCAATTTCAGCCTTTCGTTAATAAAACGGTCTCTGGACCGTTTTTTGTTATAATTTGTAATTATCATGAAAATTTTTGTTGTGTTTATTTTTGGCATTTTCGGCGGTATGGCGCGAATGGAAGTGACGGACCGGCTGCCTGCGGCTGGGAATTTTCCGCTGGCAACGCTTTTAATTAATCTTGCCGGCTGTTTTTTGTTTGCGTTTTTTGTGAAAAATTATTTGGTGAAAAAGCAGACTGCGGAGATTTGGGTTTTGGCGGCGGGAACTGGTTTTCTCGGGGCTTTCACTACCTTTAGTTCGGCTATTCTCGATAGTTATCGGCTGATTTCGTCTGGGAATTATGCCCTTGCGTTGTTTTATATTTTCCTTGAAGCGGCCGGAGGTCTGGCCATGATTTTCCTCGGAAACCAGACGGCGAGAAGGCTGCTGAAATCATGAATATTTTGCTGGCGGGCATTTTTGCGGGGCTTGGCACGGTGGTGCGCTATCTGTTTGGGCGCTTGTCTGCCCGATTTGAGCGATGGCGGATTCCCTGGGGAACCTATGTTGTCAATGTTTTCGGGAGTTTTCTGATTGGATGTTTTTTCGCGATGCATCTGAATGACACTCTTTATCTTTATTTGGCCACCGGATTTTGCGGCGGTTTGACCACATTTTCCACCTATAATTTTGAACTTTTTGCCATGTTAGAGCAAAAAAAATATTGGACATTTATTAAATATTTTTTGCTAAGTTACGGAATCGGCTTTGCAGCCTGCATCTCCGGAATTTGTCTCGAAATAATAATCTCTTGACATTCGCCCCGGCTTTTAGTATAATCTAATAGTTGCGTTGAAAGAAGACGCCAACGAAATGCGCGCCCATGGCTCAACTGGATAGAGTACTTGACTACGAATCAAGCGGTTGCAGGTTCGAATCCTGCTGGGCGCATCAATGTCCTTGCGGACATTGATGCCAACTTCATAGAAATAATGAGAAGTTGGGCTATCAAATAAAGATTTGCGCTGCAAATCCTCCCCTGTCCTTGCGGACATTGATGCCGTTTCCACAAAAAATAGTGAGAAAACGGACTTTTAATAACGATTTGCGAAGCAAATCCTCCTTGCCAATTTCATAAAAATACATTGAAATTGTGCAACTAATTCAGTGCAAGCTTTATAGCCTGATTCACTAATATCTATGGTTCGCCAAGATAAATTAGTAAGGTTCCATAGTATATCGGTTAGTACGCCGCCCTGTCACGGCGGAGAGACGGGTTCGATTCCCGTTGGGACCGGAACTTCTTTTAGTTATGAAGGAAGTTTCTCGGTGACATAAAAATGCTCTACCAGAGTATTTCATAATAGGACTCCTTAGCTCAGTCGGTAGAGCTCGAAGCACTGCTTCGAGATGACGGATAGAGATTGACGGAGTCAATCATCCTTGCAAATGCTCTACCCGAGTATTTCATATATAGACTCCTTAGCTCAGTCGGTAGAGCTCGAAGCACTGCTTCGAGGCTGCGGATAAAGATTGACGGAGTCAATCATCCCTACAAATGCTCTACCAGAGTATTTCATAATAGGACTCCTTAGCTCAGTTGGTAGAGCATTTGACTTTTAATCAAAGGGTCGCGCGTTCGAGCCGCGCAGGGGTCAGTGAGAATTCATTCTCATAGGTACTTATTTATTTTCTGGAGCCGACTTAGCTCAGTTGGCTTGAAGCACTGCTTCAAGGTACAAGGGATAAAGAAAAGCGAAGCTTTTCCTCCTTGCTACCATGTGTAAAATTAAATATCTAGTGCTAAATAAAGTACTCAACTAAATTATTATTTAGCCGACTTAGCTCAGTTGGTAGAGCATCTGATTTGTAATCAGAGGGTCACGTGTTCGAATCATGTAGTCGGCAGTTGGAATCTTGAATGATATGCTTGAGATTTCAAAAAAAATTATGCGAACGTAGCTCAGGGGTAGAGCTCTACCTTGCCATGGTAGAGGTCGCGGGTTCGAATCCCGTCGTTCGCTTTGACTCTTGTGAGTCATCTAACTGTTCGTTTTGTTTTAACGTGTGGTTAAACTAGTGTGCCCGGATGGCGAAATTGGCAGACGCACAGGACTTAAAATCCTGGGAGGGTAAACCTCGTACGGGTTCGACCCCCGTTCTGGGCAGCAGTAATTTGTTTTACTGATATGGAAATATCTGAATGAAGTTAATTTCCATTTGCCAAAATTAAATCATATCAGCTAGGGGAAGCTAGCTCAGCTTGGTAGAGCTCAAAGCACTGCTTTGAGGCTGCGGATAAGGAAAACGAAGTTTTCCTCCTTGCAGGTACTCTTTCCAATTTACAGAGTAAATTCCCAGTTTCAAAATTAAACATTATTAGCTACGGGAAGTAGCTCAGCTTGGTAGAGTACCTGGTTTGGGACCAGGGTGTCGCAGGTTCGAATCCTGTCTTCCCGATTTATCAGCTTTCGTAGTCATTTTGGGTGACAGGGAGTTGATTTTCATCTGTCGCTCGTTTGCGCACAGCTGGAGAATAATTATTATGGCGGTGTAGCTCAGCTGGCTAGAGCGTTCGGTTCATACCCGAGAGGTCGGGGGTTCGATCCCCTTCGCCGCTATAACCTTTGTGGTTTCTTTTCATGAAACAGCTGGATCCTTAGCTCAGTTGGTTAGAGCTATCGGCTCATAACCGATCGGTCGCTGGTTCGAGTCCAGCAGGATCCATATGTCCTTTGGACTAAATGACTATCGACTAGGCGAATGTAGTTTAGTGGTAAAACAGCAGCTTCCCAAGCTACCGTCGCGGGTTCGATTCCCGTCATTCGCTTAAGATTCTGCTAGAGTCTTGCTGGCAACGCAAGGTTGTTTCTGAGATGGTAATATGGGAGTTTAGCTGCAGTTGCTTGCCCTGCCGTCAGTCGCTTCAGCGGCTAGACGGAATGGACACCATCTGGAAAAGCTCACATCAAAATGTAACAAATAAGCTGCAACGCTTAATAAAATACATGGAAGTTTAGCTCAGTCGGTTGCCCTGCCGTCAGTCGCTTCAGCGGCTAGACGGAATGGACACCATCTGGAAAATCCCCCGTCAAAAAGCAAAAAATGAGCAACCACTGCTCAGTAATATATTTGGGAGTTTAGCTCAGTCGGTTAGAGCACTGTGTTGATAACGCAGGGGTCCTAGGTTCGAATCCTAGAATTCCCATTTCAAAATTTGGAAATCGTTTAGTAATTTTGAAGGAAAATATGCTATAATTAGCTATTGGTTTGGAGAAGTACTCAAGAGGCCGAAGAGGACGGTTTGCTAAATCGTTAGGTCGCGAAAGCGGCGCGTGGGTTCGAATCCCATCTTCTCCTGAATGCAAGCACAAAAAGTTGCGCTCGAAAAAGAAATGACGCCTCACGGCGTTTTTTGAGCTATTTATTTCACAGGAAGGGGGCGAGACGAGAGTATATGGCAGTTTCTAAAGAAGAGATTACTGAAATCAGAAACAGTGTCAATATTGCTGATTTTATCGGTCAGTTTGTGGCGCTGAAGAAGACGGGGCAGAATTTCCAGGGTCTTTGTCCTTTTCATAGTGAAAAAACGCCTTCTTTCAATGTGAATCCTGCCAAGAAGATTTTCAAGTGCTTCGGCTGCGGCAAGGGCGGTAGTGTCTTTGATTTTGTCATGGAGTATCGTCAGGTGGGCTTTGTGCAGGCGGTCAAGGAGGTTGCGGAATATGCCGGCATCAATGTCCAGTTTGACCAGAGAGAGCTGCAGGCTCAGGAATCGCCGAATGCGAAGCTTTATGAGATTAATAATCAGGCCAGTTATCTGTATGAGAATTATCTGCTGATTACGGAGCAGGGTGCGGCGGCGCGGAAATATTTGTCGGAGCGCGGTGTAGACGAGCGGACGATGAAGCTGTTCAATATCGGGCTTTCACCAGATTTGCCGAATTTTCTTTATCAGAGTTTGTCGTCGAAATTCGATGATCAGGTCTTGGCAAACTCAGGGCTTTTCAGTTTTTCAAATAAGCAAGCATTTGATACCTTCCAGAATCGGCTAATGTTTGCGATTCATGACCAGAATGGTCAGGCTATCGGCTTTTCCGGCCGTATTTGGCAAAAAGGCGACGAGCGCCCGGGTAAATATGTGAATACGACGACCACGCCGATTTTTGAGAAGTCGGATGTGCTCTACAATCTTGACCATGCCAAGGCTTCCATCAAAAAGTCGAAGGAAGTATACCTGATGGAGGGCTTTATGGACGTGATTGCGGCGCATAAGGCGGGTTTGCACAATGTCGTGGCCATTATGGGTACCGCTTTGACTGAGAGGCACGTTAAGAATTTGTCTTATCTGGCCAAGAAGCTGATTCTGGTAACGGACGGCGACAAGGCAGGGCAGGCCGCAATCGACAAGTCGCTTAAGGTCATTCATGGTCTGGATGTCCAAATCGTCAAGATTCCGGATGCGCAGGACCCGGATGAGTATGCGCGTGAGCATGGGCCAGAGGCGCTGCAGAATTTGCTGGAGAATTTCCGCATGAGTAAGTCGGAGTTCCTGATGGATTATCTGCGGCCGGCGAATCTGGAAAATGTGGTGAATCAGCTGGAATTTCTGCAGATTATGGCGCCGATTATCGCTGGAGAGATGAATCTGGAGGCGCAGGCAGTTTATATGCGCCGATTAGTTGAGATATTGCCGGATTTCGAGTATAATCAAGTGGAGCAGGCTGTCAAAAATGTTCATTCTGTTCATAATGGTAATGGGAATTCGTTTCAGGAGCCGGCTTATGCGGAGCCGTCAGATTATTTTCCGCCGGATGCTCAGATGCCGCCGGAAAATGCTGAATACAATTATTTTCAGGTCGTTCCGCGGAAATTGTCGCGTTCGGAGCGGCTTGAGCGGCAGCTTTTACAGCGCATGATTCTCCAGCCGGATTTGCTGGCGCGGCTAAGTGTTGACCCGGCGGTAAAATTCCAGAATCCGGATACGGATGCTTTGTTCAGTGCGCTGATTATTGAGCAAATGACAACGGGAACAATTGATCAGACTTTCTTTCCGGAAACTTTGGATGAAAGTCTGCGCGGGCTTTATTTCGACATTCTCAACTTGAATCTGCCGGAAACTTTCACAGAAGATGAGCTGCATGAGCTCCTGGAAAATTTTAAGCGTGAAAGTGTGCTGAGCAAGATTGAGAATTTGTCGCGGCAGGGCACCGAGGCCAGGAAAGAAGGCAATCAGAAAAAAGAACTCGAATTGGCGCAGCAAATCGTCCAATTACGACAACAGCTACAGAGGGGGCAAATTTGACTCAAAAACAAGTGAAAAAACGTCTTTACGATCTTGCAAGAGAAACCGGCTACAGCAATGTGGATTTGGTGGCAGAAGCAAAGAAACTGAAACTGCCGGTTGTGTCGCATTCTTCATCTATTGTGATGGAGGATGTGAAAAAGCTGCTGGCGGCCATGGAAAAGTCAGGCGCCAGCAAAGACTTCGGCAAAAAAGTCAGAGTAAGGAAAAAGCCGGCGGCAAAAAATGCTGAAACGTCTAAAAAGTCTGAGCCGGCACATAAGGCTAAAGCCAAAGAGGAGAAGAAGACAAGTAAAACTGTTTTTAACAAAGAGTTAAAGGATTTCATCGCGAATCACAAGGTTACGATGACCGTGGTGGATACAGAGATTACTGATGATTTGGCCATCAAGCTGGGTCTGGAAGCAGACCAGATAGAAGAGGCCATTCAGAAGATTCAGGATGCAGGTATTTCTATCCT
The DNA here is from genome assembly GCF_054658595.1 of Lactovum odontotermitis. Classification (NCBI taxonomy): domain Bacteria; kingdom Bacillati; phylum Bacillota; class Bacilli; order Lactobacillales; family Streptococcaceae; genus Lactovum; species Lactovum odontotermitis. The sequence continues at coordinate 35,062 of NZ_BAAGGQ010000013.1, read as the reverse complement.
GGATGAAAAGGGGAATCCTTCAGACCTGGCAGTGGCGTCAAACGAGAGCATCCAGAAGGACGCTGAGGCCGAGAATCTGGACAATATTGTTGCGAAGTCCAGAATTGACGATCCTGTGCGCATGTATCTGAAGGAAATTGGCCAGTACAACCTGATTCCGATTGAGGAAGAGACGAAGCTGGCGGAGGCGATTATCCGCGGCGGCGAAGAGGGGGAGATGGCCAAGCAGATGCTGGCGGAGGCTAACTTGCGTCTGGTAGTGTCGATTGCGAAGCGCTACAGCGGGCGCGGGATGCAGTTCCTGGACTTGATTCAGGAAGGCAATATGGGCTTGATGAAGGCGGTGGATAAGTTTGATTACACGAAGGGCTTCAAGTTTTCAACTTATGCGACTTGGTGGATTCGCCAGGCGATTACGCGCGCGATTGCGGACCAGGCGCGGACGATTCGTATTCCTGTGCATATGGTTGAGACGATTAACAAGCTGATTCGTGTGCAGCGTACGCTGATGCAGACGAATGGGCAGGAGCCGACGCCAGAGGAAATCGGCAAGGAAATGGGCTTGGAAGCGTCTCGTGTGCGTGAGATTCTGAAGATTGCTCAGGACCCGGTTTCGCTGGAGACGCCGATTGGTGAAGAGGACGACTCTCATCTGGGCGACTTTATTGAAGACAATATTATTGAGGACCCGGCGACTTATACTAACCGGACGATGTTGCGCGAGCAGCTCGACGAGGTCATGGACACACTGACGGACCGTGAGGAAAATGTGCTGCGTATGCGTTTCGGCCTGGATGACGGTCGTATGCATACTTTAGAAGATGTGGGCAAGCAGTTTAAGGTGACGCGTGAGCGTATTCGTCAGATTGAGGCCAAGGCGCTGAAAAAATTGCGTCATCCGCGCCGCAGCAAAAAGTTGAAAGACTTTATGAATTAATTATTTGCAGATTAGCACTTCGAAACCTGGAGTGCTAATTTATTTTTCTGAAAAGCTGTAAAGGCTGAATATAACAAGCTTTACAAGTCGATTCAATCTCTTGACAAGCGCAAAAACTTAGTATATAATAGTTTAACAAAGGTCAAAAAAGGTCAAAGTTTTGTCAAGCCGAATTTAACCTTTGGTTAAACTATTTGCAGTAAAATAGTGATGTTTTCAAAGAAAAAGGAGGGCAAAAAGTATGCTCTGTCAAAATTGTAATCTAAATGAAGCGACGATTCACCTCTACACGAACGTGAATGGTCAGAAACGGCAGACGGATCTCTGTCAAAATTGTTATCAAATCATGAAGGCTGGAGGTCAAGAGGCACTTTTCGCTAATAGTCAGCCCGAATCTGCTCCTCAGGAGCCTTTTAATCCATTCGGCGATATTTTCAGCGCCTTAAATGGTCAGCAGCAAGGTTCGTTTCAGACGCCGCCGACTCAAGCTGGTCGTGGGCCTGGCGGTCCGCGCGGTCCGAAAAAAGATAAGGGTTTGCTGGGCGAATATGGCATCAACATTACTGAGGCTGCGCGCCGCGGCGAAATTGACCCTGTCATTGGGCGCGACGAAGAAATTACGCGCGTGATTGAAATTCTGAACCGCCGGACTAAAAATAATCCTGTCCTGATTGGTGAGCCAGGTGTTGGTAAAACTGCTGTGGTTGAAGGACTGGCGCAGAAAATTGTGGACGGCGATGTGCCGCAGAAGCTTGCAAATAAAGAAGTTATCCGCTTGGATGTTGTCTCTCTGGTACAGGGAACGGGTATTCGCGGTCAGTTTGAAGAGCGCATGAAAAAGCTCCTGGACGAAGTCAAGAAGCGCAAAGATGTGATTCTGTTCATTGATGAAATCCATGAAATCGTAGGTGCAGGTTCGGCCGGCGACGGCAACATGGATGCGGGCAATATCATGAAGCCTGCACTGGCGCGCGGCGAGCTGCAGCTGGTTGGGGCTACGACGCTGAATGAATACCGGACGATTGAAAAAGATGCGGCGCTGGAGCGTCGTATGCAGCCTGTGACTGTTGATGAGCCGACTGTTGACGAGACAATCACTATTCTCCGCGGTATTCAGCAGCGATATGAGGATTATCACCACGTCAAATATACCGATGATGCAATTCTGGCGGCTGTGAATCTGTCAAACCGTTATATCCAAGATCGTTTCTTGCCCGATAAAGCGATTGACTTGCTGGATGAATCTGGCTCGAAGAAAAATCTGACCTTGAAGTTTGTCAACCCTGAGGATGTTCAGAATCGTATCAACGAAGCTGAGAAAGCGAAAAATGAGGCCATGCGCTCGGAGGACTTTGAGAAAGCGGCCTATTTCCGCGACCAGATTGCCAAGCTCCATGAGTTAGCGAAGCATGAGGTGACAGATGATGAAACGCCGATTGTCACTGAAAAAGATATCGAACAGATTGTTGAGGCGAAAACGCATATTCCGGTCGGCGACTTGAAAGAGAAGGAGCAGACGCAGCTGATTAATCTTGCGAGTGACCTTAAAGCGCATGTTATCGGCCAGGATGAAGCGATTGATAAGGTGGCTAAGGCCGTTCGCCGTTCGCGTGTCGGTCTGGGCAAGCCTAATCGTCCAATCGGAAGTTTCTTGTTTGTCGGACCGACGGGTGTGGGTAAGACGGAGCTGGCGAAGCAGCTGGCGATTGAGCTCTTCGGCTCGGCTGACAGCATGATTCGTTTCGACATGTCGGAATATATGGAGAAGCACTCAGTGGCGAAGCTGATTGGTGCGCCTCCAGGCTATGTGGGCTATGAGGAAGCGGGTCAGCTGACTGAGAAAGTGCGCCGCAATCCTTATTCGCTGGTCTTGCTTGATGAGATTGAAAAGGCGCATCCGGATGTGCTGCATATGTTCCTGCAGATTCTGGACGATGGGCGTTTGACTGATGCACAGGGTCGTACCGTGTCCTTTAAGGATGCGATTATCATCATGACCTCTAATGCCGGAACAAGCCGTAAAGAGGCGAATGTCGGCTTTGGCGCTGCACATGAAGGACGTACGAATTCAGTTCTTAATCAGTTGGACGAATTCTTCAATCCGGAGTTTATGAACCGTTTCGACAGTATCATTGAATTTAATGCTTTGTCTAAGAAAGATTTGATTCACATTGTTGACTTGATGCTGGATGAGGTTAATTCACAAGTGGCTAAAAATGACATTCATTTGGAAGTTTCGCAGGCTGCTAAGGAGAAGCTGGTGGATTTGGGCTATGATCCGAAAATGGGCGCGCGTCCGCTGCGTCGTACGATTCAGGAGCATATTGAGGATCCGATTGCTGATTTCTATATTGAGCATCCTGAGAATAAGCAGCTTTTTGCGGATGTGATTGATGATAAGATTGTGATTTCAAATAAGGTCGAAGAAGAGGCTGATTATGAGGAGCATCAGGAGGCGGCGAAGGACGCTGCGGTTTCTGATTGATTTTTTGGAAAGATCATCGTTTGATGGTCTTTTTTTGGTGGATTGCTTGTTTAATTCTGGACACTTATATTAAAAGAAATATTTTGTCAATTTTAGCAAAACTTGACGGTAAAAGGAAAAAGTTGTAAAATTTAAGGTATGTTATGTAGATAACGTAAATATTTTGTTTCGGGAATGAAAGCGCTATCAAATCAACTATTTACATCTTAACGGAACAATAAAACAAATTAGAATATAAATAATACTGATAGAAAGCAGGTAAATCAATGAATGAATTAAAAGTCACGCTTAAGCAAGTCACTCCGATTATTCATTTTCAGGCCGATCAGGAGGGAGCGACTTTACGCGCGAGTGAGGTTAAGCCGAAACTGGATAAATTTTTGCAGGAACACTTCCCAGATGAAATTCAGGAAAGTTGGTATTTACCCAAGGTTAACGGTAAAAAATATCGTGCGTTGGATTATAAGATGCAGATAAAATCAAAGGGAAAATTCAAAGAAATTATACCAGTGGATAAAGAAGGTAATGAAGTAGACGTTTATCTTTCATATTTTGGCAATATTGGTTTAAAAGGTAAGGAAAGAAAAAAGATAATCTTTAATGAAGACGGCGTAGGCTTAAGAATTATTGCAAAATCTGAGGATCTCAAGGATTTGATAGAAAAATATATTGATTTGTTTTTTGCAACTAATAATTTTGGAACGCGTCAAAGTAAGGGATTTGGAAGCTTCGCTACAGAGAAGTATGTTTCTGATGAAGAGATTACGAAGATTTATCCAAAATTTGCAAGACTGAACATTGAAAGCTCTGATTATTCACGGCGTCCAAGAATAACCGGTTATGCAAATCAAGACCGTTGCAAGCATTCCGAAATTATTAAGGCACATTATAAATTATCTGAATCTACTAAACTTTACAATTTGATGAAATCAGGTATTAATGGCCGAATTAGAGATGGTGAAAAAGAAAGAACGTTTTATCAGAATGAAGATAAAGATTTCCAGAGGGGATTCTTACGTGCTTATTATGCAGATAAAGCAGGGTTGACATATAAAAAGGAATCTCCTGAGAAGCATACACCCTATAGTAATGACAAAAAGTTTATAAAAATGCACAACCTTGGTTTAATTAAAAAAGATAAATCAGAACGATTCTTGTTTCTTAGACTGATGTTGGGGTTAGCTGGTAATATTGATTTCATTTGTATAGCTTCTAATAAACGAGAAAAGGGAAAAGACGGAAATCCTCTTCCAAAAGAAAAAATGAGGATTGAGATTTATTCGGAGTTTGAAAAAACTAACAACCCAGCCATTGATAACTTGCCTATTGAAGAAAAAATCTATCGTTGCCGAAAGAAAGATAAAAATTTTCAGCAAAAAGTTGAAAGATTTCGATCAATGGTTACAATTAAGATACTTGAAGATAGAGTCCTGCTTTTACCAGAAAAATTGGATGAACTGTCTAAAAATATTTATAAGCTGAGTTCAGTATTACCTCCCCGAATAAAGGGGACGAGAACGCCTCCACCAGATAGAAGCCGCGTGCAATATCCTCTGGTTCAGTATTACCTCCCCGAATAAAGGGGACTGGAATCATTTTCCAATACAAAAAAGCGAATACAACACAAAGGCGCCATCCCGGAATTCTCAGGAAGCCTACGCCTGCACATTTACCGTCAGGCCCAGAAACTCGCCAAAGCCATCTACACCGAGAATCCCGAAGAATACGAGGGCTTACGATGGCGCTGACACTAAGAGTCGTTTTAATGTATGACATCGTGACAAGCAAGCGCCGCGCGCGGCTCGTGGCCCTCTTACAGACAGCAAGCCTGCGGATGCAAAAAAGCGTCTTCACCGGAGAAATGGAAGAAGACACTCTCACAGAACTCATCACACAAGCCAAAGAAATCATCAATCTGGAGACAGATTCACTCGTTGTTCTGCGCCTGTGCAGTGACTGCTGGGACAAAGCAGAAGAGTACGGACAACACGCAATCCCTGATGAAAACTATTGCTTTGCAATATTTTGAGTAGAAGAAACGACCTGACAAAATTGACAATTTAATGAAAGGTGGTAAACTAATGTTAGTGGTCAATACAGAAACAATGACAAACCAATCCAAAAAGACAGGGCGGAAGAAAATTTCAGTTTAATTTAAGCTGAAGCTGGCATGGAATTATGTAAAACAGGCTTCATGTGTGCAAGCTGTAGAAGCAGATATATGAAGGAGTTTAAGACTTTGTTAAAAAATGAAGGAGGATATTTAGAGCCGAAAAAGCTGAAGTGTGCAAAAGGCAAATCTAGCCCATGGTGGACGCGGGTCTCCAAGGTTGGTGTTCAGTATTACCTCCCCGTGTGAAGGGGACGAGAACTAGAACGTGAAATCTGGTTTATATTCAATAGCTTGTTCAGTAATACCTCCCCGTGTGAAGGGGACGAGAACTCCGAAATTCTTCGCTTTAATTCCGCGAATTGCTCAGGTTCAGTATTACCTCCCCGAATAAAGGGGACGAGAACCCTTCCTCTATAAAACTCTGAATGTCTTCGAGAGTTGTTCAGTATTACCTCCCCGTGTGAAGGGGACGAGAACTTCATGTCAAAATGAAATTCATTGACGCCTATAATTTTGTTCAGTATTACCTCCCCGTGTGAAGTGGACGAGAACGAGATAAAATTTCTTATCGCGTTCATATTCCAGCGTGTTCAGTAATACCTCCCCGAGTGAAGGGGACGAGAACTCATGGAAATAGGCAAATCGTACGGCAAAGTTGGCGTAGTTCAGTAATACCTCCCCGAGTGAAGGGGACGAGAACTCGACTTTCCTTTATTTCCAATCATTGCGTCACTGTTTTTATGTTCAGTAATACCTCCCCGAATGAAGGGGACAGATTTCAGCTGTTTCACAGAAAATTGCACATTCCCCTGCTTTTCACAAAAGCAAGCCTAAGACGCAAAAAAAGTGCCTTCCTCAAAAGTAGAGAAAGACACTTTGTATATATTGCTATTGACTAGTGAGAAACCGCACGAAAAAAGTAACAGCTCAGGCGAAGAATGTTTTGACTGTGCAAAGGATGAGCGTTGAACTTGTCTCCTTTGCACGAAAATTTGACTGGCTGGTCGCTAACGTCATAATGTTTTTTCTTTGTACGATATCGACATTATGATGTACAATTGAGATTAAATCAAGTGGACTGCTGGAGAAGAAATGAACAGGACAGTTCTCCCGGAAATCCTCAAACTGGGAGAAGACCGATTTTAATTTTACTCTTATTTTACCTTTATATGTTATAATGAAAACACTTAAATGACGGGTAGACTCTTCACCCTTCCCGCCGTTTGCCAAAGTCTTTGACGATTTCAAGATTATCTTAGTAAGCTCTAATGCTATGTCATCTGTCAAAGGCTTTTTTCGATGTTTATTCGTTAATGTAAGGCGTCAGATTCGACAGAATCACCTCACAGCCGTTCGGCAGAATATGCGCGCCGTCAAATGTATATTCTTTTTTCAAGTTGCCTTGGTCATCATAAAGTCCGTCACTGGCATCGATAAAGCGTACGCCGAGTTTCTCGGCCATTTCCCGGTTCTTTTCGCTTGCAGCGTTAAACAGTGCGTTGCTCCGTGTCGCGAGGAGCAGAGCCTCATCGGAATCGTCGCCGAAATCCGCATTATTCACGGGGTAATATCGCAAGACGTAAATCTTTGTATCTGGCAGCTTTTCCTGAATAAGACGGATAATGTGCTCGTAGTTGGCTCGGAATGTCGCCTCCGGCACTTGAAAACCGATGTCGTTTGTCCCGATATTGATGAAAATCTTGCTTGGTGCGAGGTCGAAAATTTGTGTTTCGAGATGGTCTAAAATGAACTGTGTCGTTGTGGCGCGGACGGCGCGGTTGTAGATGTGCTTAGCAAATTTGACTTTACCTGTTTCTTCCCACTTTTCAATGGGGAAAATTTCCATAATGCTTGAGCCAATGAACAAAATTTGTCCTTTTTCGGCGGTTTTGTTTTGCTTGGCATAGCTTGCAAGGAGTTGTTCCTGAAAAGCGCGGAGTTCGGGATTAAGTGTGAGTTCTTGGGTTTGGCGTGTCATAATGGACCTTCTTTGTTGAATTTAGTTTGTTTAATAAAATATAAACTAACTAAATACATTTTAGTCTTTTTTTCAACTTTTGTCAAATATCAGCTTCCGATTTGTTTGAATACTAGAATAAATTTCGAGGGATGTGTTATAATAAAACAATGGTTACAGTTAAGGATTTGACAGAGCGTGTCAGATTTGAAAAGCTTTATTCGTCTGAAACTTCGCTCAAAAAGGAAATTACTTCATCAGATATTACGCGTCCGGGCCTTGAGATGACCGGTTATTTTGATTTCTTCCAGAGTGAGCGTATTCAGCTCTTCGGCATGAAGGAATGGTCCTATATGATGCGCAATGTCGGAGATGAGCGCTACGAGCTGCTGAAGAAAATTTTCTCGGATGATACGCCGGCAGTCATCGTTGCCCGCGGCCTCGAAGCGCCTGAGGAAATGCTCATGGCCGCCAAGCATCATGATGTGACGCTGTTGAAGTCAACCGAAGCGACGAGTCGTTTGTCGGGACAGATTGCCAGTTTTTTGGATGAAGCTCTGGCGCCTCGGACCTCGATTCATGGTGTTCTGATGGACATTTTTGGCATCGGTGTCTTAATTCAAGGTGTGAGCGGGATTGGTAAGTCTGAGACTGGTTTGGACCTGGTGCGCCGCGGGCATCGTCTGGTTGCGGATGACCGGGTGGAGGTCTACAAAAAGGATGCTTTCACCGTTCGCGGCGAGTCACCGGAGATTCTGCGCAATCTGCTGGAAATCCGCGGTGTGGGAATCATTGATGTGCAGACTTTGTTTGGTGCTGGGGCTGTCAAGGATACGTCGAATATTGACTTGGCTGTGCGGCTGGAGGAACAGTCTAAAGAAAAAGATTACGACCGCCTGGGAAGTCAGGAATATAAGCTGGAGCTGGCGGATGTGACTGTTCCGCTGCTGAAGGTGCCTGTCAACATGGGGCGGAACTTGTCTGTTATCATCGAGGCAGCTGTGTCAAACTTTAGTGCGAAGCAGATGGGCTATAACACGACGGCGGATTTTGAACGCCGTTTGACCAAGCTGATAGAAGGAAATACTGAAAAATGATGCCATTTCTTGCTGCAATTCCGAAAATCGCTTTGAAGCTTGGGCCTTTTGAGATTCACTGGTATGCGATTATTATTGTTTCGGGCGTGGTGCTTGCAGTCTGGCTGGCGATGCGCGAAGCGCCGAAAAAGAAGATTGACTCGGAGGCGGTGATTGACTTTATCCTGATTGCTTTTCCGCTGGCGATTGTGGGCGCGCGTCTTTATTATGTCATCTTTCAGTGGCCTTACTATTCGCAGCACCCAGGCGAGATTATTGCTATCTGGGACGGGGGCAATGCGATTTACGGCTCGCTCATTGCCGGTTTTATCACGCTTTTGATTTTCTGTTACTATAAGCTGATTAAGGTTCGGGATTTTCTGGACATTGCAGTTCCAGGTGTTTTAGTTGCTCAGGCGATTGGGCGCTGGGGGAATTTTGTCAATCAGGAGGCTTATGGTGCGATTGTTAAGAGTCTGAATTATCTGCCGGACTTCATTCGCAAGCAGATGTTCATTGACGGGCATTATCGGCAGCCGACTTTTCTTTTTGAGAGTATCGGGACGCTGTCTGGCTTCATTTTGATTCTGATTTTCCGTCATCGGCTGAAATTCTTGAAATCCGGTGATATTTTTGCTTTTTATCTGGTCTGGTATGGTTTTGTGCGTGTAGTGGTCGAGGGCATGCGGACGGACAGTCTGATGCTGGGACCTGCGCGTGTTTCACAGTGGCTGTCTGGGCTGCTGATTCTGGTTGGGATTGTTTTCTTTGCTCTTAATCATAAGAAAAATCCGCTTAAGCTGAGTATAAAGTTCTGATTTAGAATTCTAATTGTAATAAAAATTTTAAGCAAATGAAACTCTATGTCAGTTGGCTTTGTGATATAATTGTGTTAACTTTTGGGAGGTTTTATGCAAACGACTTTGGTGACAATTTTATACGGTGTGTTGATTTTGCTGGTGCTTTTGCTGGCGATTTTCGTGATTAAACTGATTCAGACGATGTCCGGCGTCAATAAGACTGTTAAAGTAATGTCGAGCGATGTGGATGTGCTGCTGCATCAGGCGGATAATCTGATGGCGAAGGCCAATACGCTGCTGGAAGATGTCAACGGCAAGGTGGCGACGATTGACCCGCTTTTTACAGCTGTGGCTGATTTGTCCGAAAGTGTTTCAGCGGTCAATGATTCGGGACGTCATTTCGTGTCGAAGTTTTCTCGTAAAAGTGCAAAACATGCGAAGCAGTCTGCGATTATTAAAGTGGGCCGCACAGCAACAGGGCTTTTGTCCAAAAAGAAAAAAATGGATTAAGCGCTTGGCAATGTAATTTAAAGGGAGGTTTTTATGTCAAAGAAATCAGGATTTTTAAGCGGTGCCTTGTTTGGCGCCGTCATTGGTGCAGCAGCTGCACTTTTTGTCGCTCCGAAAAAGGGTGCAGAACTGCGTGAAGACGCAATGGACAAATACAATGAGTTCAAAGAGAATCCTCAGGGGACACTTGAGGACCTGCGCGATTTTTCAACTGACAAATTCTACGAAATCAAAGACAAATTTGATTCCGGTGAATATTCAGCCGATACGGCCAAAGAGTATTTGCTGGCACGCCGGGATGAAATCAAGGAAAAAGTGGATTCAGGCGAGCTGTCAGTCGATTCTGTGCGCGATTTTTTCCAGGAGACGAAGGACAAGCTTGCAGAGCGTCTTTCTAACCCGACGGATGCTGCTGATGCTGAGGATGGGCCTGATGAAGCAGAGACGGACGATGGCGATTTGTCGGAAGATTACAGCTGGACGCAAGAGCCCGCAGAAGACGATAAATAGTAGTTTAATCGGAGGTCTTTCGATTTCCGATTTTTTTTATGCAAAAATTCAGCTTTTTCAAGTATAATAGAAAGTGAACAATATAAAAAGCAGTCGGTTGTTAAAAGGCCGGCTTGGAAGGAATATAATGACACAAGCTAATTTCGGCGTCGTCGGCATGGCAGTAATGGGCAAGAATCTTGCGCTCAATGTGGAATCCCGCGGCTATACAGTTGCTATCTATAATCGTACAACTTCTAAGACAGAAGAAGTTGTGGCAGAGCACCCGGACAAGAATTTCGTCCTGACGAAGACGGTAGAGGAATTTGTGGCTGCGATTGAAAAGCCGCGCCGCATCATGCTGATGGTGCAGGCGGGTAAAGGGACGGACGCTGTGATTCAGCAGCTTTTGCCTTTGCTTGACAAGGGGGACATCCTGATTGACGGCGGAAATACGCATTTCCCTGATACGATGCGCCGCAGCGCTGAGCTTGCTGACTCGGGCATTAACTTTATCGGGACAGGTGTGTCCGGCGGCGAGAAAGGGGCGCTTCTTGGCCCATCCATGATGCCCGGCGGACAAAAAGAGGCCTACGATTTGGTTGCGCCAATCTTTGAGCAAATCGCGGCGAAAGCGCCTCAGGACGGCATGCCATGTGTGGCTTACATGGGCCCGAACGGTGCCGGCCACTATGTGAAGATGGTTCACAATGGTATTGAATACGGAGACATGCAGCTGATTGCTGAGTCCTATGACTTGCTCAAGCGCGTGCTGGGCTTGTCTACGGCTGAGATTCAGCAGGTTTTTGAAGAATGGAATACGGGCGAGCTGGACAGCTATCTGATTGAGATTACAAAAGAAGTGCTCAAATGCAAGGATGATTTGGGCGACGGCATGATTATCGACAAGATTCTCGACCGCGCCGGCAATAAGGGCACGGGTAAATGGACTTCACAGAGCTCTATGGACCTCGGTGTGCCGCTTTCCTTGATTACTGAGTCTGTCTATGCACGTTTCATTTCCGCTTACAAGGATGAGCGTGTCAAAGCTTCAGCAGTGCTGGCAGGACCAGCAGTTGCGTTTGACGGCGACAAGAAAGAAATGATTGAGAAGATTCGCCAGGCTTTGTATTTCAGCAAAATCATGTCTTATGCGCAGGGCTTTGCGCAGCTGCGTGCGGCTTCTAAGGAATATGACTGGGATTTGCCTTACGCGACGATTGCCAGTATTTGGCGCGCGGGCTGCATCATTCGTGCACAGTTCCTGCAGAAGATTACTGACGCCTTTGACAAGGATGCTGAGCTGGAAAATCTTTTGCTGGATGACTACTTCATTGATGTGACGAAGAAATATCAGGAAACTGTCCGTGATGTCGTGGCAATGGCTGTGAAGGCTGGAATTCCGGTTCCGACTTTCTCCAGCGCGATTTCTTACTATGACAGCTATCGCAGTGCGCAGCTGCCTGCCAATTTGATTCAGGCACAGCGTGATTATTTCGGTGCACATACATATGAGCGCACGGATAAGCCTCGCGGCGAGATGTATCACTACAGCTGGTATCCAGAAGAATAAAAAACCGAATTTTGAAGGAAAAATGGTCTAGAATGTGAAATTCTGGACCATTTTATATAATAATAAGTAAAAATATACAGCGCTTTCATTTTTGTGTTATAATGTAATTAAACATAATAAAAAAATGAGAGGGGAAAAAATGAAACGTGTTCAGAATAAAGTAGCCGTTGTAACTGGAGCAGCCAGCGGCATGGGGGCTGAAACTGCCCGATTATTGGCTCAGGAAGGCGCTAAAGTAATTGCCACTGATGTTAATGTCGATGCTCTCAATCAAGTTGTTGCAGAGATTAACGAAAACGGCGGTGCTGCGATTGCACTTAAGCATGATGTTACAAGCGCTGAAGACTGGCAGCGCGTCGCTGATACTGTCAGGAATGACTTTGGTCCGCTTGATATCCTCGTTAACAATGCCGGTATTTCTTTCGCCACACCACTTGAACAAGCAAGTCTTGAGGACTGGCATAAAGTGATGGATATTAACTGCACCAGCATCTTTTTAAGCCTCAAAGCTTTCCTGCCCCTCCTTCGCGACAATAATGGCGGCTCAATCATCAACATTTCATCGATGGCGGCTCTCGTCGGCAACAGCGGGTCTGGTCCATATACTGCCAGTAAAGGTGCTGTCCGCTCGTTGACGAAGGCTGTTGCTGTTGATTATGCTCAATTCAACATTCGCTGTAATTCAATTCATCCTGGTTACATTCGCACTGCCATGTCAGAGGCACTCTTCGAAAATCCGGACATGCTCGCATGGTTCCATGCTAATACACCACTGCCGTATCTTGGTGAAGCGGTTGATATTGCACAAGCTGTACTCTTTTTAGCCAGTGATGAATCTAAATTCATAACCGGTATTGAACTGCCGATTGATGGCGGAGTTGTGGCCCGGTAAAGATTGAACTTGCAGTTTCAAAAAACGGAAATTAGAAAAGAGTCATGCATACAGACATGCTTGGCCCTTTTTTGTTTTAATGGCATTCGAATCAGAGCTCAGCTCAATACGGGTGCCCATTTGCCTTGCGATTGGCTTTTTTCTTATTCTCTTCAATCCAAGCTTCGTGTTTTTCAATCGGGTCAATGACTGCAAGTTTGACAGTGGCGAGACCTGCGGCCACAATGGCCAGAGTCGCACCAGCTCCAGTGATGAACCCGAGAGTGAATTTAGATTTCATACTTGTACCTCTTTCTCTGAAAACGTTTAATTTTAATAGCTATATTTTACCAAATTTTGTGAAAAAAAGCTTGAATTTGTCCGAAAATTTCACGCCGAATTTTAATCTTGCTTTAAGCTTCGCCCGTTAGGATTACTTCATGACACTCACACAGATTATCGCAATCATGACGCCCTTTCTGACGCTGGTACCCTTGGCCTCACTGCTTTTGACCATGATTTACCAGCACAACGCCCGCCTGCAGGAGTCGAAAATCCGGCGCAGCGATGCCATTCACGACTACAGCATCTCGCTCATTACGGCTTTGCGTCTCTACACCGACACACAACTGCGCTACATGAGCGAGAGGCTTGAGCTGGAACATGACCTGACTTTGGGTCATTCCATCTCCAATGAGCGCTCTAAGCATGTGTACGACCTGAAAGATGCGGCAATCCGTGAAGGAACCAAAGCCGACGTGATTTCTGAAAACGCGAAACTGGAAATTTCTCAGGTTGACTTCCCAGGCATTCACCATGAAATCACCAAGCTGGTCAAACATATCCAAATCGTCATGAACGACCCTGCCTATCAGGATTTCAGTCAGCTCAATCTGCAGAATCTGGCGGTTCTTGAAAATACCGTTAAAGCAGACATCACGCGACTGACCCTTGTACTGACGGAGACTCAGGATAAACTGGCAGTGGAGATTCAGGCTTTAACTTTTATTAGTCCATGGCGGCGGATGAAGGTGAGTGAGCAGTTGAAGAAGTAGTTTTTGATTAGATTTTGCCGTGGGAATTAGGAATATTCTGATTCCGACTTGTGCCTACAACAATAATAATCGATGCTGCTTTCATTAGGAGAACATTAAAAAAGCTTGTCAAATACGGCAAGCTTTGCTATAATTACGATGTAGAAGTTTATGGACGGTAGCCTTAATGGGAGGTGGTGCTTATGATGAGAATTATGGGCGCAAGCCTTATCAACATGAAAGGCAGAAAAGTTTGTCTGTTTCAGATGCTCTGTTGATTATGATTGCTTTTGGTTCGCTGATTGCAGTTATAATGAGTGACAAGAACAACAAAAAATGACCGCCCTACTTTAGCCAGTAACGGTCATTTTTTGACTTAAATCTGCTACCGTTCTTAAAACGGCTACACTGGACTGGTTGCCGCCAGTCCTTTTATATGTCTATTATACCACAAGAAAATGTACTGTCAAATTTGGCGGTACGTTATCCGCGTGAAATTTCACAGCGCGGACTGGATTATTTTGACAAGCATCCAGAACAGTTGAAGGAGGTGCCCTTAAGTGTCGCTATGAGGAGGGGGTTCTTTTTGAAAAAAGGGAGAAAAATCCGCAAAACTACGAAAAAGACAAATTTTTTTATATGAGGACAAGATAAAAGCAGTAACCATCTGCTTTCTCGTATGCTGGAGAAAGCAGGCATTACTGCCGAGAAAGGCGCTAACCGGATTTGAACCGGTGATTAGGCTTTTGCAGAGCCATGTGTTACCACTTCACTATAGCGCCGTATGCCGGAGAAAAGGGCGGATGATTTTGCCCTGTCACGAACTTTTTTATTATATCAGATTTTTCTGTAAAAGCAAGCCTAATTATGATAAAATAGAGTCATGAATGTTCAGGAAGAAATGAAATCGCTGGTAGAGACGCTGAATCGCTATCGCAACGAGTATTATACGCTGGATGCGCCGTCGGTCGAAGATGCGGAGTATGACCGTCAGTATGCGCGGCTGGAGCAGCTGGAGTCGGAAAATCCCGATTTGGTGCGGGCCGATTCGCCCACGCAAAGAGTCGGCGGAGAGGTGCTGGAGGGCTTCACAAAGTTTACACATCCCTACAATCTGTATTCTTTACAGGATGCCTTCTCGCTGGAAGAGGTGGCCGACTTCGATGCGCGTGTGCGCAAGACTTTCCCGAATCCTGAATACATTTGCGAGCTGAAAATCGACGGCTTGTCGCTGTCTCTCTACTATGAGGGCGGGCGGCTGGTGACGGCGGCGACACGGGGCGACGGCTCGGTCGGCGAGGATATTACGGCACAAGTTCGCCAGATTTCAGATGTGCCGCAGACACTTGCAGACCCGATTGCTCTGATTCTGCGCGGGGAAGCTTATCTGCCGCGCAAGAATTTTGATAAGCTGAATATCGAGCGCGAGATGGAGGGATTGCCTGCTTTCGCAAATCCGAGAAATGCCGCAGCCGGCACTTTGCGCCAGCTTGATACGCGTGTGGTGAAAAAGCGCGGACTGGCCACTTTTCTTTATCAGGCGGCAGGTGATGCACCGCGCGACACGCAGGAAGAAGTGCTGGAATACTTTGCTCAGCTGGGCTTTTCAGTCAATCCTGACCGAGTTTTTGCCAAAAACCTAGATGAAATTTACGCATTTATAGAAAAATGTACAGAAATGCGTGATAAGCTGGCCTATGACATTGACGGCGTGGTCATCAAAGTCAATAACCTGGCGCAGCAGGATGAGCTCGGCTTTACTGTCAAATTTCCGCGCTGGGCGATTGCTTATAAATTTCCGCCGGAGCTGGCTGAGACGGAAGTGCTGAGTGTTGACTGGACGGTCGGGCGAACGGGTGTTGTCACGCCGACGGCCAATATGACGCCGGTGACGCTGGCACAGACTACGGTGTCTCGGGCGACTTTGCATAATGTGGATTATATTACTGAAAAAGATGTGCGCCTCGGCGACACAGTTGTGATATATAAGGCGGGCGACATTATTCCGGCGGTGCAGCGGGTGCTGCTGAATAAGCGGCCGGCAGATTCTGTGCCGCTGGAGATTCCAAAGCACTGTCCTGAATGCGGCTCGGAGCTGATTCATTATGAGGATGAGGTTGCGCTGCGCTGTGTGAATCCGCTCTGTCCGGCTCAAATCCGCGAGAAGCTGATTCATTTTACCTCGCGCAATGCCATGAATATTGTCGGGCTTGGCGAGAAGGTGGTGACGGCGCTCTTTGAAAATGGGCTGATTCATGATGTGGCTGATATTTATCGTTTGACGGAGGCTGACCTGCGTGAGCTGGACAATTTAGGTGAAAAGTCGGCTCAGAAGCTGCTGGCGGCGATTGACAGCAGTCGGGATAATTCGGTTGAGAAACTG
Source organism: Lactovum odontotermitis (assembly GCF_054658595.1). Classification (NCBI taxonomy): domain Bacteria; kingdom Bacillati; phylum Bacillota; class Bacilli; order Lactobacillales; family Streptococcaceae; genus Lactovum; species Lactovum odontotermitis. The sequence goes on along the minus strand of NZ_BAAGGQ010000013.1, from coordinate 18,834 downwards.
ATTTTCGGGCTGGGTATCCGTCATGTCGGCAGTAAGGCGGCTAAAATTCTGGCGCAGCATTTCGGAAGTCTGGAGAAAATTGCGGCAGCTGAGCCGGAGGAAATTTCGCTGATTCCAACGATTGGTGCGACTGTGGCCAACGCGGTTCATTCTTATTTCAGTCAGGAGGGCAGTCAAAAGCTCCTGACGGAGCTTAAGCTTGCGGGCCTGAATTTTGACTATCTCGGTGCTGTACCGCAGACGGACGGGCTTTTATCCGGGAAGACAGTCGTTCTAACAGGCAAATTATCAAGTCTGACCAGAAATGAGGCAAAGGAAAAGCTGGAAAGTCTTGGTGCGATTGTGACCGGCTCAGTTTCGAAGAAAACTGACCTGGTAGTGGCTGGTGAGGAGGCTGGCTCAAAATTGACCAAGGCGCAAGAACTTGGCATAGAGGTCTGGTCGGAGGACGACTTGGCCAAAATATAAATATGAAATTTAGAAACGGAAATTCCTAGAAAGAAGCGGCATCTATGAAAGCACGGCTGATTTATAATCCTACGAGCGGTCAGGAGATTATCAAAAAGTATATTGCAGATATATTGGATAGACTGGAAAGTTATGGCTACGAGACGTCGGCTTTTGCGACGAAGCCGGAAGTGCATTCTGCTCAGAAAGAGGCGGCCAGGTGCGCGAAGCAGGGCTATGACCTGATTGTCGCTGCGGGCGGCGATGGTACGTTGAATGAAGTGGTGAACGGCATTATGTCGGTGTCTCGCAGGCGGCGTCCGCAGATGGCGATTATTCCGGTCGGCACGACGAATGATTTTGCGCGTGCCTTGAAGATTCCCCGCGGAAACCCGGTCAAGGCGATTGAAATCGTCGGTGAGAGGCAGGTGCTTGGGATTGATGTCGGTCGCGTGAATGAAGGAAGTTATTTTATCAATATTGCGGCTGCGGGTGCTTTGACAGAGCTGACTTATGCGGTGCCGTCACAGATGAAAACAACTTTCGGCTACTTGGCTTATTTGACTAAGGGTGCTGAGCTTCTGCCTCGGGTGAGGAAGTCGCCGGTGCGTATCACTTATGACGGGACAACGATTGAAGAGGACATTTCTATGTTCTTCTGTGCGCTGACGAATTCGGTCGGCGGTTTTGAGAATATTGCGCCTGATGCGCAGCTCAATGACGGGCTTTTCACGCTGATTCTGGTTAAAACAGACAATTTGATTGAGCTGCTGGCGCTGCTGGCCATTGTGGCCGGGGGCTCCGGCCGTCATATGACTGATAAAAATATTAAATATATTAAAGCCAAAAGCGTCAAGGTTGAGCCGCTCAATTCGGAGCGCTGGCTGATTAATCTGGATGGTGAGTATGGCGGGCAGGCGCCGGTCAAATTTGCTAATCTCAAGGCGGCGATTGAATGCTACGCGAATCTCAATGAGGTGCCGGATGAAAATTATCAGCTTGATGAAGGGGATTTGGCGATGGAGGCAATGGCTCAGAAATTTGCCCGTGAAGCTGAAAAATTTGAAGACAGTAAAGACAGTGAAGAGGATAAAGAGGTCGGAGATGCTAGTGACAGCACAGAAAATTCGACGAATAACTAAAGTTTGGAAAATAGCATATGAATAATCTCAATGACATATTTAATACAGATTTTTGGCAGCAGCTGGTGACGCAAAACAGTAACCCCTGGCATTTATTTGTGTCGATTTTAGACATTGTCATCGTATCTCTCATCATTTATCGGCTGGCCCGGTTTGTTCAAGGCACGCGGCTCATGATTCTGGTCCGCGGTGTTTTGCTGTTCATCGTGCTGGATTTGCTGGCTGGTATTATTGGGCTGCCGACGCTGAAATGGCTGCTGAATCAGGTCATTATTTATGGTGTGGTGGCGCTTATCATTATCTTTCAGCCGGAAATCCGTCAGGCTTTGGAGCGGCTGGGACATACGACAAATCTAATCGGCGGCAAGCGTAACAATGATGATATCAATACAAATGCGCAAATAGAGGCTTATGAGAAGTCCTTTGATTATATGTCGAAGCGTAAAATCGGCGCACTGATTGCGATTGAGCGCTCGCAGACCCTGGAGGAATATGTTTCGACAGGCATTCGGCTGGATGCTGATATTACTTCTGAGCTGATTATCAATATCTTTATTCCCAACACGCCGCTGCATGATGGTGCGGTGATTGTTCAGAGCGATAAAATCTCTGTCACTTGCGCTTATTTGCCGTTGACAGAAAAAACAAATATTTCCAAGAAATTCGGCACTAGACACCGTGCGGCGATTGGTCTGTCTGAGGTTTCAGACGCGGTGGTTCTGGTTGTCTCTGAGGAAACAGGCGGTATTTCGGTGGCAATTCAGGGGACGCTTTATGCGGATTTGACGCCTGAGCGTTTCCATCGTATTTTGACGGAAAACTTGTCTGAGCCGGTTGTCGAACGCTCGGGCAGCTTGGCTAGCTTGACGAGCTTCTTTGTGAAGCATGATAAAGATAAGGAGGGGAGGAAGAAAAAATGATTTCAAAAATTCTCAATTCCCGTGTCTTTCTGATTGTCGTGAGTGTTGTACTTGCTTTGATTTTGTATGCGAATGCGACTTCGACAACGGCTCGTAATGAAGGAAAAAATCCGACGGATGGTCAGGTCTTTACTGCAACTTTGACGGATATCCCAATTGATATCAAGTACAATGACCAGAAATATTTCATTTCCGGCTATACAAGCACGGCTTCAGTCACGCTTTCCTCTTATAACCAAATTGAGCTGCTTCAGGAGAAATCTGCGGATAAGCGAACTTTTAAACTGGTGGCAGATTTGACGCAAATGTCGGTCGGAACACATACGGTGCCTATCAGTGTGGAAAATTTGACCAAAACGATTAATGCGAAGACAAATCCTACTTCAATGAGTGTTGTAATTGAAGATAAAAAGACAAAGAGTTTTAAAATCAATCCGATTATTGATGTCTCACTCATTCCTGAGGGCTATCATATTGGTACTGTTACTTTGAGCGACACCAAAGTTGATGTCACAGCTGGAACAGATTCGATTAAAAATATCACTCAAGTTGAAGCGGTGCTGCCTTCCAGCACTAATTTGGAGGATGAGTCAACTGTCACGGCCGGTTTGATTGCGGTTGATAAGACGGATGAAATTGTGCCGGCTAAGCTGGACAAATCGACGATAAAGATGACCATCGAAATTTTAAAAGATAAGCCGAATTCGAGCTCAAGCTCGAGTTCAAGTACAACTGCCAGCACAAGTGCAAGCAGCAGCAATTAAGGAGAAAACATGGGTAAATATTTTGGAACAGACGGTGTACGCGGAGAAGCGAATAAGGACCTCACACCAGAGATGGCCTTTAAATTAGGCCGATTTGGCGGTTATGTACTTAGCCAGCACGAGGCTAAGCAGCCAAAAGTCTATGTTGCGCGTGACACGCGAATTTCAGGACAAATGTTATCAAGTAGTCTAATTTCAGGCCTCTTATCTGTCGGGATTGAAGTCTATGATTTGGGCGTCATTGCGACGCCGGGACTGGCTTATCTGGTCAAAAAAGATGGTGTGTCGGCAGGTGTCATGATTACAGCCAGTCATAATCCTGCGCTTGACAACGGTATAAAATTTTTCGGCGGTGACGGCTTCAAGCTGGACGATGCCCAGGAGCTGGAAATCGAAGCACTGATTGATGCGTCGGCAGACAATCTTCCTAGGCCTTCTGCTGAGGGCCTGGGCAAGCTGAATGAATACAAAGAAGCAAAGCAGAAATACATTACTTTCCTAGAAAACACAGCAGACGGTAACTTTGACGGCTTCAAAGTTGTGCTTGACACGGCAAACGGCGCCACCTATACAACGGCGCGTACAGTTTACCTTGATTTAGGCGCGGACATTGAAGTCATCGGCGACCAGCCCAACGGCCTTAATATCAACGACCAGATTGGCTCAACCCATCCGGAGCGATTAGCAGCGAAAGTGCTGGAGCTGGGGGCCAATGTCGGCTTCGCCTATGACGGGGATGGGGACCGTCTCATCGCCGTGGATGAAACAGGCAAAATTGTCGACGGCGACCAAATCATGTACATTCTGGCTAAAAATTTATCTGAAAAGGGACAGTTGGCCCAGAATGCAGTTGTCACTACCGTTATGTCAAACCTCGGCTTTCACAAAGGGCTTGACGCACTCGGCCTGAAGTCAGTAATAACAGCCGTCGGCGACCGCTATGTTGTTGAGGAAATGCGTAAATCAGGCTATAATTACGGCGGCGAGCAGTCCGGTCACATGATTTTTCTGGATTACAGCCCAACGGGCGATGGCCAGCTCTCCAGCATTCAGTTACTGAAAGTTCTGCGTGAGACTGGAAAAACACTGTCAGAATTAGCCGGCGAAGTCACGATTTATCCTCAGAAACTGGTCAATGTGCGTCTGGCCAGCCTTGCCTACAAAGATAGCTGGCAGGACAATCCAGCCATTAAAAAAATAATTGCTGAAAAGGAAGCTGCGCTTGGTGAAAATGGCCGGATTCTGGTCCGTCCAAGCGGAACTGAGCCGCTGCTGCGGGTTATGGCTGAAGCTCCTACGCATGAGCAGGTTGATGATGTGGTTGACAGCATTGTTGAGGTGGTAAAAGCTGAGATTGGAGAGAAATAACGAAAACTGACGAGTTTTCAGTAAAAATGGAAAGTCCGTTCAAAATTGACGAGCTTTTTATTTTGCCGTAAATCAGGCGGTGAGGGCTGATTCGGCTGATTAAATTTTTTTGGACAAATAGGGAATTTTGACTATATTTAATAGCAAATAGTTGAAAATATTGGCGAATTATTATAAGATTAGAGCGTTCTGTATAACATCTAATTTAATAAGGATGCAATTCATTTTGTTTAATGAAGTGTAAAATTTAGCCGTGTTCGCACATGAATTCTGCCCTCGTGCGAGCTCTATTTAAGGAGAAAAAATGTTCGGATTTGAAAAAAATGAGAATGAGCAAGAAGAAGTCGAAATACTTTACGCTCCAGTCTCCGGAAAAATTTTCAAAATTGAGGAAAGCCCTGTCTCCATCTTTTCGCGTAAGATTATGGGGGACGGCTTTGCGATAGAATCGGCCTGCAGTAAGATTTTTGCCCCGGTTTCCGGTACAGTCACGCTGACGCAAGGACAAACAATCGGCTTGATACGTGAGGATGGTCTTGAAGTCTTGTTTCATATAAGTTTTTCAGATGCTGAGTTTAGCAGCCGGCAATATAATTTTACTGTGGAGGTTGGAGATTTTGTCAACGGCGGTGAAGAAATCGGACGGGTTGATATTGCTGTTGACGGGCCAGCTGACTTGATAAAAACAGCGATGATTGTTTTCACGAATACCTTGGACAAACTCGCGGATTTCACAGTTGATTATGCTGATAAAATAGGCGGTGCTAAGATTGGCATTGCCAGCGTAAAAAAATAATCGTTTATTTCCTGAAAACTTAGTGATGAAACTGTCATTTCCGGCAGTTTTTTGTCTAATCTGAAAATGTTCCTGAGCTGGGAGTCTGGAGCTTGAAAAACCAGGAGTTTTTCAAATTTGCCAATTTGTTCGGTCTCTGCGACAATTCCGCTCTAAAAAATGATAAAATAGATTCAGAGATTTTAAATCGAGCGCTTGTGCAAATGCTCTTCTTCCTGGTTACTGGCACTGCTGATTCAAGCCGAACGCCCGCGAATGCTTTTTTAAAGGAGAAAATATGCAGAATTCGAATTGGATGATTGCCTATGATAAGCCTGAGGCTGGCAAATTTAGTGAACACAGCTTTGAGCAAGAGTCACTGATGACATTAGGAAACGGTTATTTAAAATGGCGTGGTGCGCCTGTCTGGTCACAGTTTTCTGACGGCCATTTTCCTGGTCTTTATGCGGCTGGCGTTTTCAATGACGCGTCAAATTTAGTTAATTTGCCGAATCCGCAGCTGATGCGTTTTACAGTCAACGGTGCGCTCGTAAAATTTGACGACGCGTCGATTGTTGACCGCAAGAGTTTCATCGACCTTGCACGCGGCTGTCAGTCCGACAGATACACTGTGCGAACAAACGGCGGCTTTGTCATTATTACAAGCACGAAGTATGTCGACCCGCTTAATTTTCATGCTATCGGCTTTGAGGGGACGTTCAGCGCGACTTTTGACGGTGATTTGCTGATTGAGTCGCTGATTGACGGCGCTGACAACCGGGAATTTCAAGTGACGCGGGTCTCTGACCGTATGCTGCAGGCGAAAGTCGACAGTACAGATGCTGAAATCGTCATAGCTGCTAAAACTTTTGTCAACGGCATCCTAATTGAGCAGGCCGACAATGGTGCTGATGGGAATCAGCTGCTTGAGCGCACACAGCTGCATTTTACGGCCAATGAAGCCGTCAATTTCGAAAAAGTCATTGAGGTTGCGAGCAGCTGTGAAGTGGAAAATCCGGCCGAAGTGGCGCGTCGTGATGTGGATAGTCTGCCGCTGGTGAGTATTAAAGAAAATAATGCGGACTACTGGGCCAAGCTCTGGAAAGAAGCCGATGTTAAACTGGATATAGAAAGCTCAGAGGAATCAGAGGAAGCAGAGCTGCAGCGGAAGATTCGTTTGAGCGTCTTCCATCTTCGCTGCTCGGCACAGCACAGTGCCAATCAGTATTTGAACGCCTCGTTGATTCTACCCGAGGAAGACTCTGACAGTGAAAATTCTGTTCTACCTTATTACATTGCCAACGCGCCGGAAACGGCTCGAGATATTCTCACAGGCATGCTCAAACACACAGACAGCGCTTCCTTGACAGTTGCCTATAATCTCAGCCTTTATGAGCTGTTTACAGGCGACTTGTCGCTCCTGAAAGACGGCGGGCTCGAGTTTCTGCTTAAGGCTTTGAAGTTTTGGGTGAACAAAGCAGAGCTGGCTGAGGATGGTTATTATCACATTGAGGATGGCAGTGGGGAGCTTAATCGTCCGCTGATTGGCCTGCTGAATTATTTCTTCACTTTGCCGAAAACATTATCGGCAGTGTCAGAATTGAATCTTCGAGAGGCGGCGGTAAAGACCGGTTTTGATGATAAGCTCTTCCACAAGGCGCAGGAGCTGTCCGAAAAGCTTTATCTCGGCTCGAATCAGGAAAATGATAATGAAAAAGTGCTGCGGCGTCTGGTAGAGAAATTTGACAATGCTGATAGTGCTTCGCCTGTTTCACCTGTTTCACTCAGTGAGATGGCTTCGCTTGTCAAAGTGATTCAAAATGGGTTTGCAGGCGTCAGTCTGAGCGACGGCGATGGCGTGCTGACGCTTGCTCCGAATTTACCGGGCAGTTGGCATAATCTTGTTTTTAATCAGAAGATTCACGGTGTCAAGCTCAACATTGAAATCACGGAGCGATTATTGATTTTAACGGCCGACCAGGACTTGACGGTCAGGGTTTACGGTGTAAAAGCAAATTTGAAAGCAGGAATTCTATCGACATTTGCGCTTAAAAAATAAAAATGAAATTTAGAAAGCGGGCGGTCATTTCTGGCGCGCCTAGCAGGTAGTTTTATGACTCAGACATATAAGGACATTGTGTCCGGCAAGGAATTTCCACTGGCTGACGGCATGTTCATCGGCGATTTGGATAAGCAGCTGGTCAGCTTGATTCGGCATGATTTTAAGCATATCCGGGCGAGTGATTTCATCAGCCAGCATAGTCTGATGACTTACCGGATGAAGAAAATCAATGATATGATTGCGGCGGACAAAAAGGTCAACAAACGTATGCGCGACCGTTTCACCAAGGTCTTGAACGATGAGTACTATCATGAAATTGATGTCCAGAAACAGCTGGACGAAACGAATACTTTTGGACAAAAAGTGGCTGATAGTATTGCTAAATTCGGCGGTTCATGGTCTTTCATCATTCCATTCATGGTTTTTCTGGCCGTTTATATTCTGCTTAATGTTTTAAAGCCTTTCGGACTTCAATGGGATTCTTATCCGTTCATTCTGCTCAATCTCTGTCTGTCAATGCTGGCTGCGCTTCAGGCGCCGCTGATTATGATGAGCCAGAACCGGGCGGCTGAGTATGACCGTCTGGAGTCGCAGAATGATTATCGTGTGAACCAGAAAACTGAGATGGAAATTCGTCTGCTGCATTCGAAGATTGACCATATTATTCAGCAGGACCAGCCGAATCTGCTGGAAATCCAGAAGCTTCAGACTGAGATGCTTTCTTCCTTTGGGCAGCAGATATTCGAGCTGCGCGAGGAGATTAAAAAAGATAAAGAAAATGTTGAAGCAGTTGAATGAAAATCAATGGTACTAGCACTGAACAGCGCTAGTATTTTTGTTATTGGAAATAAGCTTAACTGGTTGACATTATTTTTTGGGAGTGATATACTTAACCAGTAAACTAAATGAAAGGGCTGAGGAAATGGGAGAATTAGAAGCGCAAATTGATAATTTTTTAGGACAGATTGTCCGCTTTGCGGAGAATAAGCATGAAATTCTGCTGGGTGACTGTGAATCTGATATTAAGCTGACGAGTACGCAGGAGCATATTCTGATGCTGCTGAAAAAGGGGCCGTCAACGAATGCCAAGATTGCTGATTTGCTGACGATTTCGCCGGCGGCGGTGACGAAGGCGCTGAAAAAGCTGCAGGAGATGGCGCTGATTGCCTCCAGCCGTGATGAGAAGGATGAACGCGTCATTTTCTGGCATTTGACAGAAGAAGCGCTGCCTATAGCCAAGGAGCATGCCGGTCATCATGACAAAACTCTCCAGGCTTATCGACGGCTGGCAGAGAAGTTTTCACCTGAGGAACAAGCTGTGATTACACGCTTTTTACATGATTTAGAAAGAGAGTTTAAACAAAAATGAAGAAAAAATTTTTACTGTCCTTGCTTTTATTGATTCCTGTGCTTTTTGTCCTGACTGCCTGTCAGCAGTCCAAGAGCGCGGATAAGTCCAAATCCAAGCAGGAAATTGTGACAACTTTTGAGCCGATGTACGAATTTACCAAGGCTGTGGCTGGCGACAAGGTGAAGGTGACGAATATTGTTCCCGGCAACCAGGAGGTGCATGAGTTTGAGCCGAGTGCCAAGGAAGTTGCGACTTTGACGGATGCTGCGGCGATTGTCTATAATTCGGATAATCTGGAGAAATGGGTGCTTTCCATCAAGGGAAAGGGTGTGAAGATAGAGGCCTCAAAGACAGTGACTCCCATTGGTGAAGACCCGCATACTTGGGTCAGTCCTAAGGAGGCTGTCATAGAGGTTCAGTATATTTCTGAGCAGCTTGCAAAGATTTTCCCGGACTACAAGGCAGATTTTGAAAAAAATGCAGCGGCCTATGTGAAGCAGCTTAAGGAAATTGATAAGGATTTTGAGCAGCTGAAGAATGCCGTAAACAAAACATTTATCACCCAGCATGAAGCTTTTTCCTATCTGGCGCGTGACTATGGCTTGAATCAGATTAATATTGCAGGTCTTGACCCTGAGGCTGAGCCGTCGAGCGCGACACTGGCTAAGCTGAAACTGGAAATGGAGAAGTCGGGCTTGACGACGGTTTATTTTGAGGATAATAGTAATAGTGCCATTGCGGAAACGCTGGCGAAGGAGACGGGGGCTGAGCTTCTGGTGATTAATCCGGTTGAGGGCTTGACGAGTGCACAGAAAAAGGCCGGCGAGAATTATCTGTCAATCATGAAGGAAAATCTGGCCTCGCTGAAAAAGACAATTCATTAATAAATGTACGAAGGTAAAATGGACAAAATGCGATACATTGATGTAAAAAATGTCACTTTTTATTATGAAAAGGAGCCGGTGCTTGAAAATCTGTCCTATCATGTGGACTCCGGTGAATTTGTGACGCTGACCGGCGAGAATGGGGCGGCCAAGTCGACTTTGATTAAGGTGACACTGGGGATTCTTCATGCTAAATCCGGCACGATAAAGATTTCTGAGAAAAATACTCGGGGTACGAAGTTGCGCGTGGCTTATCTGCCGCAGCAGATTGCCAGTTTCAACGCGGGTTTTCCAAGCAATGTGCTTGAATTTGTGACTTCCGGCCGTTATCCGCGCCGGGGCTGGTTTAAGCGGCTGAATCAGCATGATGCTGAACATGTCAAGACCAGTCTCGAGTCGGTGGGCATGTGGGATTATCGTCATAAGAGAATCGGCGAGCTTTCGGGCGGGCAGAAGCAGCGTGTGGCCATTGCCAGGATGTTTGCCAGCGACCCGGACCTTTTCATCTTGGATGAGCCGACGACAGGTATGGACGACATGTCGGCGAATGATTTCTGCCGTCTGATGCACCATGCGGCTCATAAACACGGCAAGGCAGTGCTCATGGTGACGCATGACCCGGAAGAGGTCAAAGATTATGCCGACCGTAATATTCACTTGGCCAAGGATAGAAACGGCAAGTTTGCCTGCTTTGATTTGCACAGTCAGCGCGAAGGTGTGGCTGAGGACAAGGTCAATGAGAAGCGGGAGGTGACGCATGCTTGATTTACTGAGTTATGATTTCATGCGCAATGCGCTTCTGGCGGCGACGGCGATTTCGATTTTCTCGCCGCTGCTTGGTGTGTTTCTGGTTCTGCGGCGGCAGAGTTTGATGTCGGACACGCTGTCGCATGTTTCATTGGCTGGTGTGGGCTTCGGTGTTCTTTTGGGCTGGAATTTGACTTGGACGACGATGCTGGTGGTCGTGATTGCTGCGATTTTTCTGGAATATTTACAGACTGTCTATAAAAACTATATGGAAGTGGCCACGGCGATTCTGATGAGTACAGGACTGGCGCTGGCTTTGCTGATTGTCAGCAATTCTAAGTCAACAACGACTATCAGCTTGGACCAGTATTTATTCGGCTCGATTATTACCATATCAATGACACAGGTTCTCATGCTCTTTGTTGTTGCTGCGGTTGTTCTGATTGGATTTGTCCTGTTTTTACGGCCGCTTTATGTGATAACTTTTAACGAGGATACGGCTTTGGTTGACGGGCTGCCTGTGCGGCTGATTTCACTGGCTTTTAATGTGGTGACGGGACTTGCGATTGCGCTGATGATTCCTGCTGCGGGTGCTCTGCTTGTATCTGCCATCATGGTGCTGCCGGCCTCAATTGCCATGCGTCTGGGCAGGTCTTTCAAATCTGTCTTGATAAGCGCGGTCGTTGTCAGTTTTGTCGGTATGAATGCCGGGCTGATTGCGTCGTATTATATGAATGCGCCGGCTTCGGCTTCGATTACGCTGATTTTCGTAGTTTTCTTCCTGCTTGTGTCGGCTGGAAAAATGCTGCTGAAAAGATGAGAAAAAATCGAAATAAACGACTTACAGAGAGTATGGTATAATTAAGACTTATGAGCAACATTCAAACTCTACCCTTAGAAGATATTATGGGCGACCGTTTCGGCCGCTATTCGAAATACATCATTCAGGAGCGTGCGCTGCCTGATATTCGCGACGGGCTGAAGCCGGTACAGCGGCGTATTCTCTACAGCATGCATCGCGACGGCAATACTTTTGACAAAGGCTACCGGAAGTCGGCCAAGTCTGTCGGTAATGTCATGGGCAATTTCCATCCGCATGGGGACTCATCAATTTACGAGGCGATGATTCGTCTGTCGCAGGACTGGAAGATGGAAGAGCCGCTGATTGAGATGCACGGCAACAATGGCTCGATGGACGGCGACCCGCCTGCGGCCATGCGTTATACTGAAGCTCGTCTGGCACAAATCTCAGAGTTTCTGCTGCAGGACATCGAGAAAGAGACGGTGCCTTTAGCCTGGAACTTTGATGATACGGAGAAAGAGCCGACGGTGCTGCCTGCGAGTTTTCCCAATCTGCTGGTCAATGGCTCGACGGGAATCTCGGCGGGCTACGCCACGGATATTCCGCCGCATAATCTGGGCGAGGTGATTGATGCGACGGTGCATCTGATTGACCACCCGGCGGCGACTGTGGATGAGCTGATGAAGATTCTGCCAGGGCCTGATTTCCCGACGGGGGCGATTATTCAAGGGCATGACGAGATTAAGAAGGCTTATGAGACTGGCAAAGGCCGTGTGGCGGTGCGCTCAAAGACGTCGATTGAGAAGCTCAAGGGCGGCCGCGAGCAGATTGTGGTTTCAGAGATTCCATATGAAGTGAATAAGTTGAATCTGCAGCGCCGGATTGATGATATTGCCATTAATGCCAAGGTGCCTGGAATTGCGGATGCGCGTGACGAGTCGGACCGCGAGGGGCTGCGCATGGTGATTGAGCTGAAGAAGGATGCCGATGCGCAGCTGGTGCTGAATTATCTGCTGAAGAATACAGATTTGCAGATTAATTACAGTTTCAATATGGTGGCGATTGACAATATGACGCCGCGTCAGGTGGGGCTGCTGCAGATGTTGTCGGCTTTTGTGGCGCATCGTCGCGAGGTGATTGTCAAGCGCTCGGAGTTTGATTTGCGTAAAGCCGAGAAGCGGCTGCATATCGTCGAGGGGCTGATTCGTATGGTCAGCATTCTGGACGAAGTGGTGGCGCTGATTCGGGCGTCTGAGAATAAGGCGGATGCCAAGGAGAATCTTAAGATTTCTTATGATTTTTCTGAGGAGCAGGCGGAAGCGATTGTCACTCTGCAGCTCTACAGGCTGACCAACACGGACATTGTTGTCCTTCAGAAAGAGGAGGCATCGCTCAACGAAGAGATTTTGACGCTTCGGGCGGTTATTTCGGACGATGCCACATTGTTCAATCTGATGAAGCGGGAATTGCGCGAGGTCAAGAAGAAGTTTGCGCGGCCGCGTCAGTCGGTGCTCCAGGACAAGGTCGAGACGATTGAGATTGAGGCACATGAGCTGATTGTCGAAGAGGAGACGGTGGTTTCTGTCACGCGCGGCGGTTATGTCAAGCGGACTTCACCGCGGAGTTTTGCTTCGTCTGAGCTTTCTGATATCGGCAAGCGCGATGACGACGAGCTGATTTTCGTGGCGGAGCATGCACTGACCACGCAGCATCTGCTTGCGTTCACGAGTCTGGGGAATGTGATTTATCGCCCTGTGCATGAACTCACAGATATTCGATGGAAAGATATCGGTGAGCATGTTTCCCAAAGTCTTACGAACTTTGCGAGCAATGAGGAAATTATTTTTGCTGAAATTGTATCCGGCTTTTCTGCTGGCGAATATGCTGCGGTTACTCGAAACGGTCAGGTGAAGCGGGTTGCGAGGACTGACTTCACGCCTTGGCGGACTTATAAGTCTAAATCGACGGCTTATGTGAAGCTCAAGGGTGAGGGTGATGCGGTGGTCAATGTGTTTGTCTCTGATGCGGCGCAGAATCTGATGCTGATTTCGCAGAACGGCTATGGGCTGAAGTTTAGTCTGTCTGAGGTGCCTGTGCTTGGGCGTACGGCGGCGGGTGTGAAGGCGATGAATCTGAAGGCTGGAGATGCCGTCAGAGCGGCATTTACTGATGAGACTGCTAGTGTGTATTTACTGACGCAGAAGGGAAGTCTGAAGCGTTTTGCTGCGGCGGAAATTCCTGTGACTTCGCGTGCGAATCGCGGCCTGCAGGTTTTGAGTACGGTCAAGAAGGAACCGTTTACTGTCTTTGCAGCAGGCAGCGTGGTTAGTTTTGAGCGGTCTGCTGCTGAAGATGACTTGGCGGACTTTGATTTGTTTGTGCCTGAGAAGGTGGAAGCGGCTGAGGCTGAAGTTGAGGTGAAGCCGAGTCAGGTGCTGCAGGTTTATACGACTGATGATAAGCTTTATGAGATTGAGCTGACGGAGCTGAAGCTGTCGGAGCGGACTTCGAATGGTGAGTTTATTGCTGGTGCGGCTGTTGAGGTGAGGGCGGCGCAGATTCGCCTGCGGCTGGAATAAATTTGTTTGCAGAAAATTGAGAGCATTTAGCTGGAATGTAAGTTTTGGCTGAGTGTTTTTTATATTTACGTCTCTTTTTTAGAGGCGTTTTTTCATGTTTAGAATTCCTGCTTTCATTTTGGTCGAATTGACCAATTGTTAAAGTGTAGTGAAAATTATATCTATATGAATAAATAATTAGGTAATTTGTATTTCTAATCCCTCTTGCTTTTTTCATTAAAACGATGTAAAATATAACGAACGATTAATTTTGTAAAATTTTAATATTTTGGATACGTAATGAACTTAAGTTAAGTTTACAAAGAGTCAAGAGGATATATGAAAACTGGTAAGCATTCTATAGATAATCGCAGAAAACGGGCAGCACTTCATTTAAAACGGCAGCAGAGTTCGACTTTAACGCATTTTCGAACTTGGAAGTCGGGGAAGACCTGGTTGTATGCTTCTTCGATTTTTACTGCTTTGTTAGGCGGCGCAATTGCTGATAAGGTAATTACTCTTGAATCAGGGTCAGGTGTGGCTCGGACTTTTTTTGGCGCCAATAGTGCAAGTGCGGATACTCTTAATGTCACTGGCTCTGAAGCTGGGGCAGCAGATTCTTCATCTGCGGCTGCTTCATCTGAGTTTCCTCGCTCTGTTGAATCAAGTCTTGCACAGGAAGGAGCGGATAAACAGAGTGATGTGCCGCCTGTTTCGCAAGCTGCGGGTTCTGAGTTAAGTCAGGCTTCAGCTGTTTCTGCGGATTCTACTGTAGTTAATGAAAGTAAGGCTGCTTCAGAGGCTGCGAGTCTGTCTTCTTCGCTTGCCGCTTCCATTGCTTTGTCAGCAATTGCGAGTTCGACGGCTTTATCTATTGCCGCAAGTCATGCGTCGTCGGTAGTGGCATCTGTGGCTTCCGCTTCAGTCTCTAGTGAAGTTTCTGCTCCGGTATCGACTGAAGCTGCTGCTTTATCTGTCGCCGGCAGTTTGCAAAGCGAATCGAGTGCAGTGTCAGACTCGAATCTTACGCTTCAAAGTTTTTCGATTGCTTTGGACGCGGCTGGCTCAGATGCTGCAGTTCAGTCTACTGCGGATGTTGCGACTGCTCCCGATAGCAGCCGTAGTGATTTTGTGGAAAATCAGGTCAGTGCTTCTGAGTCATCACCGACTTCTGTTACTGTGGCTGCACCTGACCAAGTGATTTATCAGGCAGCCTATAAAGAGGCAGCAGAAGCAGGTCTAAATCAGGCAGATTCCGTCACTTATGCTAATCTCATCAAAGATGGTGATAAAGCTGCTGCTGCAAGTTATCTTGCTAGTGCAAACAAATTAAGTTTAACTGGGACGAATGCGACCTACAAGGGGACGGAGGCGACTGTTTCGAGCTGGGAAGGATTCAAGGAAGCCTGGAATAATAATCAGGTTTCTTATATCCTTTTAGATGGTGATGTCGTTAATCCGTCGACGAATAACACAGATGAAATGGCGGGTCTGAATCCCCGTAATATGGGCATGATTATTGATGGTCAAGTTACGAGTATTACTGAGAATAATATCACTAATCAGACGCTTAACAATGGGGCTCCTGCTCTTGATGCAGACGGAAACGGCCTTAAGACAGCCACAGCAAATGATGGTTATGTACTTGACCTTGGGCAAAATGGGGTTCTGAAAATAGATGCGCCGACAGGAACAACTGACTCGGCCACTGCAATAGCCAATCAGCAGACGCTTACACTAACTAATTTAAAGCTCCATCAGGTGACTCAATATAACGGAATTGACTCAACGGGCGGCGGACTTGGCGGTCAGGACGGTCAGAATATTATCGTTCCGATTACTAATCTTGCTTCCGGCAACTGGACTTATAATTTCAACAATGTCGTCATGACGAATGATTTTGCTGCAACAACTGGTTATACTGCAGCCAATCGTCTGGTTGATGATGACCATGCTCTGCTCAATTTTTCAGGAACTGATTATTTCACGACTTATGCCGAAATGGTGAATTACGGCTCTATTCAAGTGGCCAACGGCACGCATCTCTTTTATCAAAAAAGTAAAAACACTTTAGCGGTGAGTACTTCGGTTTTCTACTCTGCTTCAGGAGCTGGACGTTCGAACCAGGCAACTGATACTGGTAATCTTACCGGCATTACAACTCCGCTTGGCGACAATCCGCAGGGACACATCTTTATAGCTGGAGATGATTCTGAACTTAACCTGGCAGTTTTAACGATGACTCCTGGATATTCTGCCTGGTATAGTAACTGGAACGGTATTATCCTGGGGGATGATATCACTTATCGCGGCTTTGGGCTTCAGCGCTATATTGATGATAACACTGGCGCTGGAGATACCTCAAACACCAGCACTGTTGCGCAAAACGGTACAGGAACTGGCGGTACGCGTTATTATTACAGCGGTTCCGGCTGTGATATTTATTCAAATACAAGCAGTAATTTTATCACTTCAGACGGGAATATGAAAGCGACTTTCGAGTCGAATTCTAGAATCGTTGGAATGACACAAGGTACTCATTCGATTTACTTAACTGGCGGAAGCACATCGGATGGGACGAATAATTATACTTCATCTGTTACTTTTGTTTCTCCTAAGTCAATTACGCTGGCTTTTATTTCTGCTGACGGTAAAAGTACAGCGGGTCAAGCGGTGTATATCGTGAGTGCCGGAAACACGGTATCACTGAATAATTCCAATGTTGTGCTATGGACTGCCGGGCAGCTTAGTAATCCTGGGCAGACGACTCAGAGTGGTACGCCAACTTCTACAAATGTGAATACTGTCGGCTCTTTGACGATGAGTAATACGATGGGCAATCCAGTTTCAGCTGTCAGCCCTGATGGGAACACAATTACTTTTGATGCCTCAAATATATCTACCCAGGCAATTACAACTGAGGCAATTATTCCTGGTCAGATTACGGTTAATTATGTGGACCAGAATGGTAATACTGTGGGAAGTGTTACAGGTTACTGGGATGATACTACAAATTCTCTTGTTAGTGCGCCAACTTCTGATACTTATGTCGGTGAAAGTGTTGATTTAACTCAGTCTTATTTTGTAACCGATAATATGCCGCCGGATTATATGTGGGCTTTGGGAAATGAGGGGCAGATAGCTTCAAACGTTCCTAAGGGTCAGCCTGGCGGTGATTCAAACAATAGCAGCGATGATGGTGATTCTTACGGGCAGGCAAATTATGCAATTCTTCCTGTTACAGATGGGACTAATACTTACACCATCTATGTATATGGACAAGCTAATCCCAATGTAAAATATCAATATGTTGACAGCAAGACAGGAAAAGTCATTGATGTTTCAGAGGTTCCGTCTGGTCAGGAAACTCCTTTAAACACGTCAAACGGCTATACTGCCAATGCTGGAAATACGATTGACTGGACTGGGGTTTATTATACGACGGCTCCTTATGGCTCAAGCGTCACGACGACTGTTCCAACGGGCTATAAGCTTGATTCTAGTCACGCGCAGCCGACGTCAACTGATGTTACTGATACAACGACCTCTGAGCTTGTTACTTTTTATGTGACACTTGATGATGCGGACCCTGTAAATCAAGCGGCTGCGATTTGGACACCCTCATATGCAGCTGATGTTCCAGGGACGAACGGAAATGCCGGAAGTGCAGCGGCTCTTCCAGGTTCTTATACTCAAAGCAGCGCAAGTGTCAATGATGCGCTGGAAACACCTGCTTTCAGCATTCCGGACGGTTATCATATCAGTGAGGTGATAGGACCTGACGGGACGACTTTTACTGGTGAAGATGCAGTCACTCAGGCGGTTTCTCATTATCAAATTTTGTCGCAGCAAGGGACAAATGACTATACGACTGGCGGTAATATCAACAATTTCCAAGTTATTTTGGAAGCTGATGAGTTTAGTGTGACGGTTTCTGGACAAGATAGTAATGATAGTACAATTCTTTCCAGGCAGTCTTCAGGGAATCAAGGGGGAACGGCGACGACCCAGACGGGGGCTGTGATTACTCCTAATGTTCCTCAGACAACAGTGGATGCGAATGGTTATGAGGTTACAGCGACTGTCACAACTCAGGACGGGACGGATGTGACGGCTGATTTCTTTGCCGGAAAGTTGACTACAAAGAAAAATCCTGATGGTACTTCGGTATATGATGTTCATTATGTGTTGACGGAGGAGGGGGAGTCGGATTCGGATTCTGATTTTGACTCGAACTCTGATTTCGATTCTGAGTCGGTTTTTGACTCGGATTCTAATTTTGACTCGAGCTCTGATTTCGATTCTGAGTCGGTGTTTGACTCGGATTCTAATTTTGATTCGAACTCTGAGTTGGTATTTGACTCTGAGAGTAATTTTGATTCGGAGAGTGTTTTTGATTCGGAGAGTGAGAGTGCCTCTGATGTTGTGTCTAATCAGGTTTCAGATAGTGATTCTGTTTCGGATGACTCGAGTGATAGTGTTTCAGATAATCTGAGTGATTCTGTTTCGGATGACTTGAGTGATAGTGCTTCGGATAGTCAGAGTGATTCAAATTCGGATAGTTTAAGTGATTCAGATTCCGACAGCTTGAGTGACTCGGATTCAGATAGTCTGAGCGATTCTGTTTCGGATGACTTGAGTGATAGTGTTTCAGATAATCTGAGCGACTCAGATTCTGATAGTTTGAGTGATAGTGTTTCGGATAATTTGAGTGATTCTGTTTCGGATAGTCTGAGTGATAGTGTTTCAGATAATCTGAGTGATAGTGTTTCGGATGACTTGAGTGATAGTGCTTCAGATAGTTTGAGTGATTCAGATTCTGATAGTTTGAGTGATAGTGCTTCTGATAGTCTGAGTGATAGTGTTTCAGATAATCTGAGTGACTCCGTTTCGGATGACTTGAGTGATAGTGTTTCAGATAATCTGAGCGACTCAGATTCTGATAGTTTGAGTGATAGTGTTTCGGATAATTTGAGTGATTCTGTTTCGGATAGTCTGAGTGATAGTGTTTCAG
>NZ_BAAGGQ010000012.1:0-71408 GCF_054658595.1 Lactovum odontotermitis | reverse complement strand
TCATTTGAGTTCGGAGCGCCAGAAGCTATGAAATTAGATGAATTGAGAACCTGCCTAAAGGCAGAACCTCAATTCCCTAAATTTCTTCGCTTCTTAACGGGCGCCCCTCACATCATTTTTCATTTGAGTTCGGAGCGCCAGAAGCTATGAAATTAGATGAATTGAGAACCTGCCTAAAGGCAGAACCTCAATTCCCTAAATTTCTTCGCTTCTTAACGGGCGTCCCTCACATCATTTCTCGATTTTATCAAAAACTTGTTTTATCATGATACCCGAACCCAGGTTAATAAAGGCGAAACCGCCGAAGGTCAAGATGTAAATCATGGTGAGAAGTGCTGCCGGGCTGCTGAATGTAAAATAGAGGATAAATCCGTTATAGACCAGTAAAAATAAGGTCTGAAACAGATTCTGCAGGCTCAGCACACTGATATTCCGCAGGGTCATTTTCATCGAATTTTCGTAACGCCCGATGTAGGCAAAGATATAGACCGCGACCACGCTCGTCACAACAGACAGAACAATTGCCGCCGCGCCCATCAGAAACTCAGCCACAATCGGCAGCCGGCCGATGAGCCGGAAATCACTGAACAAAATCAGAGCCAGCGCCAGAATTCCCAGCCAGGCAACCGTCGCCTGTTTAAAATTTTCCCTGAAAATCCTGAAGTAATCTTTTGCCAGCGAGCCTGAGGTATGCCGTAGAAGCTTCTGAATGCTCGTCTGCAGCGCACAGAGACTTGCCCCGATTGTCACAATGCCGAGGGACGTGATGATGAACAGTGTGTTCAGAACAATCAAATCCGCAATTCGTGCGAACACGCGCATGAGCGGATTATTTATATCGAACAGTTTACGCATATTTGTCATTATAAATCAAATTTTCCTTTAATGTCAACCAGACATGAGGATAAAAATAATAAAGAGGAGAAAATTTATGTTGTCTAATTTCGTGAAATCTCATAAATTTCCTCCCCCAATGTTCACACAAGCACCTAGCACCTAGCGGCGCAGCAATATTTATTGATTCAAAGAATCTTTGTAGCGGTTATAGGCATCGCTTTGAATCTTGAGATATTTGTCCAGACCCATATCGTTCAGCTTCTTGATGTAGTCATTCCAGCTGTTGTCTGTCAGGCCGCCTTTGGTTACCCAAGTGGCTGTCTGCTGAGTGGCATAAGTGCTCAAGTCCGGATAGATAGTTGCAATTTGTGTGAGTTCGTCGGTTGTGTAAGTGACAGATGGAAAGGCAGGTTTTGCAAATTGTTTCAGCTCTGCATCCATTTGCAGCTTCTGCTCGTCCCCATTGGTCGGGTCTTCAAATGTCACCTTGCTGTTGTCAACTGTCCAGGATTTAGGCCCGAAATCACGCAGCGAATCAATCCAGGCCTGGGTATCTGCTGAGTTCTTGCCTTTAGGTTTCAGAACCTCATAACCGTCCGCTGTCTTTTTAGTTCCGACGCCGAACATGCCGTAAGCATTTTGAATAGAAGCATCATTGGTATAGAATTTGTCCACCCATTTCATCAGTGCGTCCACATTCTTAGCCTTGTTGGTCACCATGAATTCGTTGCGCCCCTGGTTAAAGTGGTCCGGGTCAGACATGACATATTGATTGCCGTCCGGGCCTTTCAATGCTGGTAATGCCGCGTAATCTTTCGCGTTTGTGCCGAATGTGGCATCTGCTGTCCAGCCGACAGACACACCGATAATTTCAGTATCTGCCATTAATTTGGCCTGAGCTTGTGTCGGGTCTAAGGTATAAAGCTCCGGCTCAATCAGTCCTTTCGCATAGGCGTCGTGCATGGCTTGAACGCCTTCTTTGAAGTTGTCTTCAGCACGAAGATAAACTGGTTTGTCGTTCTGCAGGGCCATTTCATTGGAATTGTCTGCACCGCGTAACACGCCGAATGGTGTGATGTAAGACATTGTTGGGTCAAAATTGCCTGTTCCATAAGGAATTTCATCGGCTTTGCCGTTGCCGTTCGGGTCTTTGGTCTTGAAGTCGTTCAGAACTTTGACAAATTCGTCATAAGTTGTGGGCATTTTGTCACCGACCTTGTCAAGCCAAGTCTTGTTGATGAAAAGCTGATTGGCTACAATCGGACGCATCGGCGCTTCTTTCGGCAGCGACCAGATATGTCCGTCAGGACTTGTAATCATGGCCTTGAGCGCAGGATTCTCTTTCATTGCCTTCTTCAGATTCGGCATGTCCTTGTCAATATAGTCTTCTAGAGGAATGAGAACGGACTGGTTTTGCGCCAATTCCTGGTCGGTAAAGGTGATAGCACCCATGAAAGCATCCGGCAATTCGCCGCCGGCGATAATTGTGGCTTTCTTATCTGCCCAGTCTGCGTTCAAGTAGGTGTCCCACTTGATGCTGATGCCGGCTTCTTTGGCCAGTTTGTTCGGGAATTTTGTGTACGCTGTGCCCCAGTCTGACCAGCGAACTGTCGCAACTTCAAACTGTGTATCAGAAGACTTCTTTGAGCCTGAGTCTGAACCGCTAGAACAGCCGACCAGCAGGAACATGGCAGCGAGAGCTGACGCAGCACCGGCTGCAATCGCAAGTTTACGTTTTTTCATTTTAAAATTCTCTCCTAAAATTTTTTATTTTTATTTTTTAAAATCAAATTAAACTAAGGTAACTATTCCTTAATGGCACCGACCATCACGCCTTGGTTAAAGTACTTCTGCAAGAACGGATAAACCAGCATAATCGGCAGAGTTGAGACAACAATGGCCGCGTATTTCATCATGTCGGCCGTCTGTCTTAATTGCGTGGCCATGTCGCCGGTTGCCTGGCTTTGCAAAGTCTGATTGGTAATCAGGAGCTGGCGCAGAATCAGCTGCAGCGGCTGCAAATTCTGGTCTGTCAAATAAATCAGCGCATTGAACCAGGAATTCCAGATTCCAACCGCTGTCCAGAGACCAATCACAGCCAGAATTGCTTTCGATAACGGCAGGACAATCTGTACAAAATATCTCAGAGTTCCCGCCCCGTCAACCTGCGCCGCTTCCCAAAGTCCATCCGGGATGGACTCGTTGAAGAAAGTGCGTGCCACGATAATATTGTAGGGTGACACCGCAAACGGCACAATCATTACCCAAACCGTGTTCAGCAGTCCGAAATTTTTCGTGACCAGATAGATTGGGATGAGGCCGCCCGTTACAAACATCGGAATGACATATAGGAGCGAAATCCACTTTCTGCCATAGAGGTCACGACGCGATAAGGCATATCCGACTGGAATATTGACCAAAAGACCAAAGAGAGTCCCTGCTAAAGTATAGAAAATCGTGTTGAAGTAGGAACGCCAGATGAGAGGCTGAGCAAAGAGGGTTTTGTAGCCCTCCAGACTCCAGGACTTCGGCCAGAACCAGACGGCTCCCGTCGCCACATCCTGCGGGTTCGAGAAGCTGGCAATAATGACAAACCAGAGCGGATAAATAATCAGCAGAATCAGGAGAATGGACAGGCCGTAAATTGCAACATTGAAGACTTTTTCAGAAGTTGTCGTCGCCTTTCTTTTCTTTTTCAATTTCATTTTCATTTTCATCAGAACAACCCCGTTTTCGTCAATCTACGTGAAAGAAAATTCACAGTGAAGAGTACCACCAGATTAATCACTGTCTGAAACAGATTAATCGCCGTCGAGTAAGAATACTGGAAAGACTTCAAGCCGATTTTATAGACATAAGTCGAGATAATTTCCGAGCCGGACAAATTCAGCGGATTCTGAAGCAGGAAAACTTTTTCAAAGCCGATATTGAGGAGCTGCCCAACCGTCAGAATCAGCATAATCATCATCGTCGGCACCAGAAGCGGCAAATCAATCTTAATCATCTGCTGCCAGCGCGAAGCCCCATCCATCGTGGCCGCCTCATAATAAGTCGGGTCAATTGCCGACAAAGCCGCCAGATAAATGATAGAATTCCAGCCGACATGCTGCCAGACATCCGACCAGACATAAACACTGGCGAAAGCCTTAGGATTTCCAATCACATCCGGCATATTAATATTGAAAATATGCAGAAAATTGGCAACCAGCCCGGACGAAGGCGAGAGGAAGAGCAGAATCATCCCGCACATAACCATAGTTGAAATGAAATGCGGCAGATAAGTCGTGACCTGAAAAAATTTTTTGAAAACTTTCACCCGAATCTGATTACAAATCAGCGCCAGCGCAATGGGAAGCGTGAAGCCGAAGAGAATGCTGTAAATCGCAATCTTCAGCGTATTCAGAATCGTCGGCCAGAACTGATAAGAGTTAAAATACTGTACAAAATACTTGAAGCCGACCCAGGGACTGTCCCAGACACCGAGCGCTGGAGAATAATCCTTAAAAGCCATCAAAAGCCCATACATCGGCACATAAGCAAATAAAATCAGCAGAATCGTGGCTGGCGCAAGCAGCAGATAAAGCGAAGCATTATGCTTCAGCTTCTCTCTGAACAACTGGCCTGTTCGCTTCTTATCTCCGCTTTTCGGAGCGGGACTCATTGCCTCCATGACTTCCTCCTTTGATAAATGTGTTTATCACGTTGGTTTAACGTTAAACCTATTATAGCGTTTACATTTTTCTTTGTCAAGTGATTTGTAAACATAAAGAAAAACCGCTTATCCCGCGGTTTTATTGACTTCTCTATGTAAATTCCTTAATTATCGAATATTTCTTGTACAAAATCAATACTTTTGTATCGATTTTCAACAGCCGTCCCACCATGCTCAGCTTTCATTTTCACCCTCAAAATGCGCCACCAGCTTGCCGACCACATCCGACTCCAGCATCTTCTGCAGCTGTCCAATCGCATCTGCAATTGCCTCCGGTGAAGAATTCCCGTGAGCCTTGACCAGCGGCGCTTTCAAGCCGAAGAGCACCGCACCGCCGACACCTGAGCCCATATTTTTCAAACCTGACAGGTCATTCTTAATCAGCGCACCGCCGATTTTTGTCTTCAGCGAGCCGTTTTTAATCGTCGACTTGAGCAGCTTGAACATGGTTGATAAAGTGCCTTCGATGGCCTTAAGGACTGCATTTCCAGTAAAACCGTCGGCCACAACAACGTCAGCTGCGCCGCTCAAAATGTCCCGGGCTTCAATGTTGCCGATAAAATTGATTTCTGGCAGGCTGGAAATCAGTGCATGCGCCTCTTTAATCATCGGAGAGCCTTTCGTGTCCTCAGAACCGTTCGACAGCAAGGCCACGCGGGGATTTTTAATTCCCCGCACATGTTCCGCGTAATAAGAGCCTAAAATCGCGTAATCGCGCAGGTGCTCAGCTTTATTCTCGGCATTCGCACCCAAATCGAGCATGTCAAAGCCTCGCCCGTCAGCTGTCGGCAAGGTGGTTAGAAGTCCCGGACGTTCAACTTTTTTTATGCGCCCGATTTGAAGAAGTCCGGCTGTCAGTAAAGCCCCTGTTGAGCCTGCGGACAAAACGGCATCCGCTTCACCAGATTTGACCGCCTGGATGGCACGTACCATGGAAGAATCTTTCTTGGTCTTGACCACACGCAGCGGCTCGTCGTGAAAATCGACAATTTCCGTCGTCGGGACAATTTCCACATTTTTGTCATCTTCAAGCAAAGTGCGGATTTTCTCCGCCTCTCCGAAAATCAGAAATTCCAGCGCCGGAAATTTTTTCTTGGCCTGATTCACACCTTTAATAACAGACTCAGGCGCAAAATCGCCGCCCATCGCATCAATTGCAATTTTCATTTATTCACACTTCCTTTAAATATAAATTCTGTTCAAAAACTCTTAACGATTGATAAAGACCGACATCACAATCATGCCCAAACAGGTAATAATTGTCAAAATAATGGCCAAAACGGACATCACTTTTTCGCCGAAAACTTTTCTGAAAAAAAGAAAAATTCCCAGCCCCAGCAGACCGCCGAAAGTATTGCAGATGACATCCGTCACATCAGCTGCCCCAATTGAGAGAACGTACTGCAGCCCCTCATATGCCAGACTCGTCAGCAATACCGCCAGTAACAGCTGAGCAAAACGCCGCTTGCAGCCAGCCGCTGCCAGAAGTCCGCCGTAGGGCACAAACACAAGTACATTGGCAATCATCTCCGTCCGGTCGCCAGTACCATTAAAAGGAATCAGATTCAAGCCGCCATGCCAGGTCGCAAAGTTCTGGAAGGTCGAAATGCTCAGCGAAAGCTTGAACAATATCAGCCAAGTTAAAAAGAGAAAATAGATTACCAGCAGCGCATTTACGAAGTTTTTCAAGTCAATTTCCTTCCAGCTCCAGCCATTGATAGAGACGCGCCGTGATTAAGCAATCATTCAGCGCATCGTGCGACCGCATGTTCATGTTGAAAAAATATTTAATCGTTGAAAGCTTGTGATTCTGCAGAAAAGGCATCTTCTTGCGTGCGCCTCTCACCGTGTCGTAAGTCCTGAAGAACTCGCGCCGGTGATGCAGCTCCAGCTCATAGTCAAGAAAACCCATGTCAAAGCCGATATTATGCCCGACAATCAGCTCACCAGAGATAAAATCTACAAAATCATCAAAAACGTCGTCCAACTTCGGCTGATTCACCAGAATATCCGGTGAAATCCCCGTCAAACGGGTAATCTGCGGACTGACATGTGAACGCCGCGGACTGACAAGCTGGTCAAAACGTGCAATCTCTTTCTTCCCGTCAAACTTGACCGCACCAAGCTGAATAATTTCATTATATCTGGGCGAAAGCCCCGTGGTTTCAAAGTCCATGACGATGTATGTTGATTTTGTCATAGCCATATTATACTATTTTTTGGATAAAAAAAGACAAAGCCGACATGCCCTGTAACTTATATCAGCCTTAAACAAACTTAAATCGTCTGATTTTTTAGACCCCATTAAGATTAAGCAGCTATAATTATTGAAAACAAAATCAGGAGAGGAGATGAGATGCTAGAAACCTTAATCATCGTTGCCATCGGACTTATATTTCTAATCGTGGGACTCACCGGACTCTCGCGAACAGCAGCAGGCAAAACAAGCCGGTTCACATTACTACTACGTCAGCTACGGTTCCGGAAAATGGCCAGAACAAAACATTCTGCCAACAATTGACTATTCCGTTGAACAACCTATATTCACACTAAAAAGGAGACACTATGCGCAAAATTTTCTCGAAGATTGGACACTTTTTCAAAAAACGCTGGGCGATACTCGTCACCGCCATCGTTGCATTATTCATCGGTGGAGCTAGCGGTTTTGCAATCGGGCACGTAAACAGCAACAGCAGCAGATTTAACAGCCAGCAGACAAACTTCACCCCAGGACAAGGTCAAGAACAGGGACAATATCCTGGTCAAAACGGACAAATGCCCACCCCGCCAAGCGGCTTTCCTGACATGCAGGGCGGCGCCAGCACTGGCAGCGGAAATTCAGATTCCAGCAGTAATTCCGACAGCAGCTCAAGCACTGATACGAGCATTGACACCGGAACCAGTATTTGATTCAATAAAGCTTTAAAAAATCCCTCATTTTGAGTCCAAAATGAAGGATTTTTATTTCAAATCATTCCGACAGATAAAGCATTAATATTCTCAGCTAATCAATACGGGAGCGCCAAACTGACTATTCGGCTCAAGCGCAATAGGTCCGTCGGTAATACTATTTGTCAAGTCCTCAACATTGCCCGTTTGGATAAATTTCGTATAGTCGGGCGCTTTATATATTCCTGCGCCTTGAAGTTTGTAATCTGGTAATAAATACCAGCCTTTTGCTGTAAGTAGTGCAGTTGCATAACCATTACCACTCCTGAATTCGGCCAGATTCGAAGTTTCTAAGAAGTTTGCTGGATCCGCTGTATCTGTTACGAGATAATTTGAACCGGAAAACGATAGATACTCAGATTTTGTGTAAATGCCATCTTTGAACTCATGGGCGTACCCATTAAGTACGTAGCTTCCGTGAGAGAAAACAGTAACACGATTGCCCAAGCGATAATCACCTTTAGCTAAAATAAGCTGCTGCATCTTGTTTATCACAATATCTAAATCTGCGTTTGACATCGCGGCGTTCGCTTTCGCATCCGGCAGTTTTCCCGTTCCAATCGGTGAGGACACTGATTGCCAGGCAACTGAGCCATATTTCCAGCCGTTTTTGAGTAAGTAATCCTGCTCATACAGACTCGTGGTGTAATTATGCGAACCCGACGCCGCATTTGGATTATATGACACAAGAACATCCCTGTCACCTCCTGAATTCCAGCCTATTCCCTCTGCCTTCCAGCCTTTCTTCACGAGAGAATCTCTTTCAAAAAGACTCTTTGTGTAGTAGTGATCGCCCCCTTTGGCATTCGGATTATAGAGACGATAGACAGGGTCGCCCGCTGCCGGAGAAGACCAGCCGAGTCCCTCGCTATTCCATCCTGCAGCGGTGAGAGAATTGCGCTCATATAGACCCGCCGTATAGAAGTGCTCCCCAGTATTCGGGTTGTATAGACGGTAAACTGTTCCTGCAGGCTCTGATGTCGGGAGCTTGTTATAGTCCGCAGACGCTGAAACGCCGATGGCTGAAGCAAGACAAATAGACGAAAGTAATAAAAGTCTCTTTATGTATTTCATGTTGCTCTCCAAATTTTAAAGTCTATAACGTAATTACAGATAGCAGCAGCACTAACCGGTTTTTAGCAAAATCTTAATTTAATCTCATTATAAGGAAAACGTTCTCATTTGTCAAGAAATCTGACACGGCAAAAACAGGATTATGAAGCATGTCAATTTTTAGACAAAGCGCCTCCTTTTCGCAGAAGAAAGGACCCCCAAACTCTCACGATATTTCGCAACGGTCCGGCGGGAAACACAGATATTTTCCTCAGCCAGCATCTTCTCCAGTGTACTGTCTGAATACGGAGATTCTGGATTTTCATGCGTGAGCAGCTCTTTAATTCTTTCTTTGACTTGCTGACTTGATAGCGCGGCCTCATCTCTCTCGCCATTTTCCAAAGCATTCGAGAAAAAATGCCGCAGCTCAAAGATTCCCCAGTCTGTCTCCAGATATTTCCCGTTTACAGTTCGGCTTATTGTTGATTCATGAACTGATAGGGCTTCTGCAACTGTGCTCATTTTCAGCGGCTGGACGGGATGGCTGTCGTCTAAAAAGAATTCTTTCTGAAAGCTGACGATGAATTCTCCTACTTGAAAGATTGTGCTTGCTCTCTTTTTGATGATATTTTGTAAATATTGTACTTCTTTTTCTTTTTCGGAAAGATAACGGTCTAATTGATTATTCTTCATTTTGTACATTGAATGAATTGTTTCTAAATAATCTTTATTGATGCTGATTTTACTCTGGTATTTTTTATTTTCCTGGAGCTGAATTGTCCCCTCATTGACTGCTACAGACAGGTCAGGGACAAGATTAAATGATAAATCATTTTCTACTTTGAAAGATTTTGCGGGCGAGGAATTGAGTTTTCCGACAAAGTCAAAAACTTCCTGAACTTCTTGGAGACTGCAGTTAAATCTTTTGGCAATGTTTTTCCATTTTCTCTGTATTAAAAGTTCATAACATTCTTCCAGTATGCAAAAGGTCAATGCCGGCGCGTACGGATTGTCTTCGCACTGCATCATAAAACACTCTTGTACATTCCTGGCCCCAACACCGACAGGTTCAAGCTTTCGCAGAATAGAAAGGGCTTTGACCAGGCTTTCTTCTCTTGCGCCGCTTATCTTTTTTGCCTCTGCAAGGCTGATTGAAAGAAAACCATTTTCATCAAGATAATTGACATAAAAGAGTACTAATTCTCTCAAATAAGTATCGTGATAATTGACATAAATTTGCTCAAGAATAAAATCAAAGAAAGAAGTTTTAGTTTGGGCAATATTTTCAATTGAAAAGTTATTTTCGTTTGCTTCGCGCGGAGAACAAGAAAATCTTCCTTCAGACGGCTCATATATTTCAAGCAAAGGATTTTCCAGAGCTTTGTCTGACAAAAATTCTTGAAGTTCATAGTGGTCAAATCGCAGTAATTCAATGGATAACTTCATCATCTGGGATAATTTCAGGCTCTGTTTTTGTGAAAATACTAAATTTTGTCGCAAATTATCAATCCTCTCTTACTAGTATTCAGCAGTCGCGCAATCTCCCGAATTTTCATCTTATTATCATTAATATATCATAAATAGGCAAATCATGCTTTTAAACTGAATTCGAGACATATTTCCCAGCCGCTTCAAAAACTTTGTCAATGAGTAATTCTTCTTTAAGTTGAGTGACCTCTTTGATGAGTTTCCTCAGGTCACCGGTTTTAACATTTTCCTGGAGTTTGACCGCCTCGGCATCGTCAGGATTTGTGTAAGCGAAGATTTTTCCGACAGTTTCCAGGTGCTGAGAATAGTCCAGACCACGCGCCGCCAATTCCCGGATGGGGCGAATGAAACGCTCGTCATAGCCTAACTTGCGAAGAGGGGTGCGGGCAACGCGTGTGACCTCATCGACAATCTGCGGATTTGCGAAACGTGAAACGATTGTTTCGTGATACTGAATCAGCTCTTCTTCTGTAAAGTCCCACT
This sequence comes from Lactovum odontotermitis, assembly GCF_054658595.1. Taxonomy (NCBI): domain Bacteria; kingdom Bacillati; phylum Bacillota; class Bacilli; order Lactobacillales; family Streptococcaceae; genus Lactovum; species Lactovum odontotermitis. The sequence goes on along the minus strand of NZ_BAAGGQ010000012.1, from coordinate 60,886 downwards.
TAGCCAGCAGCAGCTGGCGTGTCTCAGCCTGCACACTTTCCAGTGCAGACAAGATTCTCCCGTCCCCCAAAGCCTCAAAAATGGTTTTGTAGCCGTGATAAGCGCCGTTGTAAGCGACCGTTGCATGACCTGTGTTTACGGAAAATAGCTTACGCTCAATGTAGGGCTGAAGATTTTGCACATAGTGTACACCTTTTAGTTTTACTGACGGATTGCATAAATTGCTCACTTCAACGACCCACTCACAGAAAGGCTCGACCGTGACCGACAGGCCATTTCCGTCAGGCTGCGCCGGCACAATCCTATCGACCGCAGCATCAGGGAAACCAGCGCAATAATGGGCATATTCAGCATCTTCGTCCGCTAAATACTTTTCCACTTCTTTGAGGTAGAACTGACTGCCGCCAATCATGTTTTCACAGGCAATAAAGTCAATCGGCCCCTTGTTCATTTCGCGGCGCGCTTGAATCCCACGGGCAGTTAACTCCGCGATATAAGGAAGAACCTGAGGGCCGACCGCTGTAGTCACAATATCCGCCTCTCGAATGGCTTTTATCACGTCGTTTGGATTTGTGCGGCTATTGATTCCGCAGACGCCTTCGACTTTGATTTTCTGCTGCGTTTCTTCTGCCAGCACTATTTCATACTCATGCTGTTGATTAAGCTGGTCAATCAGCGCCGCACTCACATCGATGAAAGTAATTTCAAAATCATTTTTGAAAAGAATTTCACCGATGAAGCCGCGGCCGATATTTCCAGCACCAAAATGTACTGCTTTTTTCATGTTTTCTTCCTTAGATAATGCCGATAAACGCCGCGATGATACAGAAGCCCATCACGATGAAGACCATTTTCGGCGCGCTGATGCGTTTTTTCTTCATTAAGTAGTAAATCCCGCCGAAGACCAGTAGGAGAAGAATTCCTGGAAAGGCATTGTCCAGCACCTTTTGCACATTGACTGTGCCGATTTTAATCGTCAAATCAAAGTGCATCAGGGCAGCTGTCATCGAGCCAATCATCATGATTCCGAAGATATTGGCAAACTGCAGGGCTTCATTGATGACGCCTGAGTGAAGAATTTCTTTAATCGCTTCACGTCCCGCGCTATAGGCATATCTTGTGAAAAGCAGCCCCTCAAGGAACATGACAATCCCCATCACAATCGTAATCAATGCAGAAATCGGATTGCCAGTCGCAGCAATTGCGCTGCAGGCCGCCAGAATCATGGCGTACATCGTCGCCCAGTCAACAGTATCTCCGAGACCTGCAATCGGCCCCATTAAACCGGTCTTGTAAGCTGAAATCATCTCCCCTGAAACTGAGCCGTCAGCCGCTCGCTGCTCTTCCAAGGCAATTGATGAGCCGAAGACCAGGCCGCCGAAGATTCCCTCCGTATTAAAAAATTGTAAATGACGAAGCAGTGCTTCTGAGAATTCTTCTTTTTTCGGATAAAGCTTTTTCAGAATCGGTGAAATACTGGCACACCAGCCGATGGCCTGCATTCGCTCGTAGTTGTTAGAGATTTCACAGGTCATCCACCATCTGAAGTAGGCTTTGTTAATGTCTTTTTTGGTAATTTTTCCAGCGGCTTGACTTTCAGCCATTTCCTGGATTCCGTTTGCTTGTTGTATTTCGTTAATTTCCGGCATTTTTCAGTTCCTCCTTATTTTCACGCTTGAAGATAACAATCGCGAGCGCCACACATGCTGCAAATACAGCTGCAACCAGCGTCGGCATTCCCAGCACCTTAATCAGGATAAAGCCGATTCCAAAGAAAGGCAGATACTTCTCCTTGCCAATCATGATTAACACCAGGCAGAAACCAATGGCCGGCAGTATGCCGCCTGAGACCTCCAGCCCATGCATCAGCCATTTCGGCAGAATATTCAGGAACGGGGTCACAATATTCTGCCCGAACATAATTCCTAGGAACGCTGGAACATAAAACAGCGGCACTGAAATCAGCATCGGATATATCGTCGCGCAGCGCCAGATTCCTCTGGCATTTCCCTCCCGGGCAAACTTTTCAGCTTTCGACACCCAGGTAATGTTGAGGATGCGCTTGAAGTTGAAGAGGAAGGCTCCCAGCATGGCAATCGGAATCGCCAGCGTAATCGCCATCTCGGTCTTCATCCCAGTCTGCAGCGCAATCGGAATCGCAATAGCGCAGGCCATGTACTTATCGGCCGGCAGCTGTCCGCCAGGCGCCAGTGCACCAATGTAAATCAGATTAATCGCCGCCGCAATCATCATGGCCTTGGGCACATCCCCGTAGATAAGCCCCGCAACCAGCGCCATAGGAAAGCACTCGGCAAACAGCTGCCATAAAGTATAGCCGATATAGGCTTGTTTGATGTAATAAAATGCCGCTAAGACAATCGCACAAATGAGTGTTCTTGTATCCATCTCGTCCTCCTTATTTAACTTTCAGTTTTGCTTTGTCGACCGTGAGCGGCGTGTCCTCCGGGGTCGCCTGCAAGACAACTTGAACGCCCCGAGCCTCGATTTTTTCGAGCAGTTCGATGTCGGTTTGATTGAGAAAAACTGCGTTAGTAACTAAAGTTTTTCCGCCGTCACTCGGCGCCCCGCCAATGTCAAGCGCACTGAACTCAACATTTTGCTCTGCAAGAAAGAGCATTGTCTCGATATTTTTACTCAGCAGGAAAATATCTCCTGTAATCTCAGCGATTTTATCTTTCGCGTGCGCAGCATCCACGATGATGACCTGAGTTCCCGGAGGCGCAGCCATCTCATATATATCTGCCATAAAAGGGTCATTCCCCAAGAAATCGTCCACAATCAGAATTGTTTTAACTGGATAGAGCTTCATCCAGCGCGTAACAACTTGTCCGTGAATCAGCCGGAAATCAACACGGCTAAATACTATTTTTCCCATTTTTTTACCTCTATTTTTCTTCTTTAAGTTGAATTTTTTTAGTCGAATTTAAAACATATTCTTTACCTGCTTGACAAACCGATTCAGCTAATTCTTCCATAGGAAGAATTTTGTTCTCACGTAAATTGAAATATTCCAGAACCATAGGCAGATTGACACCAGCTACTGTCCAGACATTTTCTGCAGCGCTTAGATATATTGAAGCATTTGACGGTGTCCCGCCAAACAAATCATTCATAATCAAGACACCATCGCCAGTGTCCAGTTCTCCAACTTTCTCTTTCACCCGCGCGACAAACAGCTCCGCATTGTCTTCAAGCCCTAAGCCGACGCTCGAAACCTGGGACATTTTTCCCGCAATCAGCTCCGCCGTGTCAATCAGCTCCTGTCCCAAGCGGCCGTGCGTCGCAATTAACAAACCAATCATAGACTTCCTTTCTTAGACATGCAGGTGCTTAATTCGACAAACTTCTCTTTTTTGTCCGATTTGACAAATAATGGAATATCGTCTATTTCCGCCTCAACAGTGATTTTTTGTCCGCCTGTGAATTCTTCACCAGTGGAAACGTGAATCCATTTTTCTTCTGTTGGAAGATAAACTTCTCGAGAAATCGCATTCGCCTCGACAACTGGTGCCACCAGCAGGTCCGAGCCGAACATATACTGGTCAAGAACGCCGTGCCCTGCGCTATCTTCAGGAAATTCGTAGAACAAGGCCCGCATGACCGGAGTCCCGTAAAGATGCGCCTCTTCCATCAACTCTTTAAGATAAGGCTTCAAAGCCTCGCGAACAAACAAATATTTTTTCATGACTTCATAGGCGGCTTCGCCAAAGCTCCAGATTTCATTGTCCGCCCCAGTGTAGAGCACCTCTTCGCCATTTTTCCGGAAAAGTTTCTCTAAAGGCTGACGCTCACCGTGAAGGCGCATGACCGGGCAGAAAGTCCCGAACTGGAACCAGCGCAGCAGCAACTCTCTGAACTCTTCACTTTCAGGAACACCGCCGATAAAACCGCCAATATCCGTTGTCCACCAAGGTAAACCAGAAATTCCCGTGTTGACACCAGCACAAATCTGTTTCCTCAATGATTCAAAGGTCGACTGGACATCCCCCGACCAGAGCAAGGCGCCATAGCGCTGACTGCCCGCCCAGGCACAGCGGATTAAATTCAGAACCTGCTCAATCCCTTCCTGCTTCTGTCCCTCGTAGAAACCACGCGCATAAAGCTGCGGATAAATATTCCCGATTTTGACATTTTGTCCGAGTTTGTAGCGGTAATTGTCAAAATCATAAATCGTGTACTCCGGCTCTGATTCATCCAGCCAGAAAGTCTTCACGCCCTTGTCAAAATAATTTTTCTTGCACTTTTCCCAGACAAACTGCCGCGCCCCCTCGTTGGTCGTATCGTAGAACTGCGTGTTTCCCTGGAACTGCATGCCAATCGGCACGCCCTTATTCGTCTTGACCAGAAAGCCCTTCTGCCGCAGCGCCTCAAAGTTTTCACTCCTGTCATCAATCTGCGGCCAGACTGAGACTACCAGCTCAATGCCCATTTCATGCAGCTCCTCAATCATCGCGTCCGCGTCCGGGAAAAACTCCTCATCAAAGCGGAAATCCCCCTGCTTGGGCCAATGAAAGAAATCAATCACAATCACATCCAGCGGAAGCTGCCGTTTTCGATACTCACGCGCCACCGACAAAACCTGCTCCTGATTATAGTATCTGAGACGACATTGCCAGAAGCCCATCGCATACTCTGGCATCATCGGCACTTTTCCCGTCGCATTCGCGTAGTTTTCTGTAATCTTTTTCGGTGTACTTCCTGCGGTGATCCAATAATCGACCTGCTCAGAACTCTCAGCTACCCATTCGGTCACGTTCTTGCCAAAAGTCGCCTTGCCGATTGCCGGATTATGCCACAGGAAGCCGTAGCCCTTATCGGAAATCATGAAAGGAATACTCGCCTGCGAGTTACGCTGCGCCAGCTCCAGGACGCTCCCTTTCAAGTCAAGCATCTCCTCCTGATACTGGCCCATTCCGTAAATTTTCTCGCCCGGATCCGCCTCAAACGAGACCAGCAGCTTGTAGTCATCATGTGAGGAAGCCACGAAATTTCTAGCTTTTTTCTTCAAACGGCCGCCAAATCCGATTTCTTTCAGGAGAACCGTGCCCGCTTTGTCATAAAACGTAATCCGGCCTTGCTGTCTCAGCCTGCTAGAATGGCTCAAGTCCTCGCTCATGACCTCAGCCGTAATTTCCCCGTTGGTAATTTTGGCAATGTTCCCCTGGATTTCAATGGCTGCCTCGGAATCCTCGGACGCCAGCAGCGCATAATCATTATCAGTAATCTCTCCATAAAGACTCGCCCTCACGCGCAGGCTATCCTTCCCCCAAGCCTCAATCTGGAGCGTCTCGCCGTTAAACTCCCATAACAGCGCCTTGTTTTTTATTCGGAAATATTCCATTTGCAAATTTACCTTTCTTTAAAAATGAATTTTTTGTTCTTCACTTTTATACAAGCAAATTCCGTGCCAACTAAAAGGCAAGATGTGAAACACGCCCGTTTTGGAGCGTAGGAAGTTGCGCTTTAGCACCATAGCGAGAGTCGACAGCAGCCCTACAGGGGCAGATAGGAAATTACGGTTCTGCCTGTAAGGCCGGTTCCAATTTATCTAATTCTTCCCTAGCTTCAGGCGTGTTGAACCCAATTAAAAAAACAGCTCTCAATAAGCTGTTCTTGGAATATAATTTTCATCAGTGTCAGTTAATAGGGCACAAATTAGTCTCGATTACTGACACATCAGGTCCTTTTTTTATTAGTGTCAGTTTTTTATTGTCAGAGCTGTCCCAAATTCTGCAGAAAATCTCGAAACCGTGCCTCATCTGTTTCAGACAAATAGCCCAGTATTTTTATTCGGGTTCTACTGCTGTCAATCATATAAGGTTGAACTGTATCTATCCAGGAACGCTTACGCAAACCCGCTTCTACATAATCAATAATTTCAAAGTATTTACTCTTGATATAATCTGATTTATTAGCAAATTGGCTCGTAATACGATAAGTCTTAATCCGCTCCTCCTCCCGCTCAATAACAAAAGCAGGACGAACCTTTGCGCCCGTCCCGTCTGCATATGAAATCATTGCAATAATCACTGTGTGTTCACTTAATTCCACTAAAACTTCTCCTCATATTCTGGAAAATCTTCATCAAAAAACTCATCAACATCTTCTTTTTTGGAGAAATCAAGCACTTTGGCCTGTTGCCTGCTTGTTAACTTAGAAATTTCTTCTCTTGTCTTTACTCTTTCGGGAGAAAACCAGCCTTCAGGATAACCGACAGCCGGATTCGAAGTGAGGTTTAACGGAATTTGCTGCTCATAAGCAGTTTTCGTAATCAGCATTTTAATCACGGTTGCAATGTCAAGCCCTTGCTTGGCAAACACCTTCTGCGCTTCCTCTTTAAGGGTTTTATCCACGCGCGCCGAAACTTGAATCACACTCATTTTGCACCTCCATGTTACTATTTAAAGGAATTCTATCACTTTATGCGAATCATGTCAACCCATAATCTTTTATCACTCCCTAATTCAGTTTTCCAACACTAGCTCTCCCCAGCATCCGTCAGCAGCATACGAATCAGCATCAACTCATAATCATTCACAAGCACATTATATTCAGTTTCAAGTATTTTCATACCATTTTTAATCTGCCTCAGCTCCCCCTCATTCTCCCGGCGATATTCAACAATCGCGTCCGTCTCAAGATAGGACGAATCCTTAATCAAGCGCTCAATCATCACCACGATATGAATATACAGCAAAAACTTTTTCTCATAAGTCACCGTATATAAATTCAGCATTTCAAAGCTCCGGATGACCTCCTGAACATCCGGAATCACCGAAGCAGGGTTCAAAAAGGTAAGTTTGGACAACAAGTTCAGCTCGCTGAACTCCTCGACCACCCGATTCACCACCTCTTCAACCTGCCGCCCAGGGACATTTGCCCCCTCCAGAAACGAAGAAAAGCGCGCCAAGCCATCAGTGCTAATCAGATTAGAAAGTAAAACACTAGGATATGACGGATTTTTTATCTGGATTGTAGTAATAACCCCCAAAATCTCCCAGTCCGGAAAATCATCCTCAATATTCTCCAGCTCCTTCGACTTCAAATAATCAATTTCCTGAAATTTGACATCAATTCCGAGCGTACAGCCCTCTAAAATCGAAGCGATTTTGGCAGAAGTCCCCGCGCCCGTCAAACAGCAGACGAGAATCACCTTCTGCTTGACCTTACCTTTGTGAAAAGTGAACATGATTTCGTTTTTTTCGACAATATCTCTGGCAATGTTTTTTATCGGCTTCTTTCGCTTAAAGCCGTTAGCAGCCTCTAAAGCAATCTGAGTAGACACATTGTTCACAATCACCATATTCCCATAGATGACATTTTCAAGCTCTTTGTCTATATTGACCAGTGAACCCATGTCGACAAAAATAAAAGTATCTTTCTTGCAGTCCACCTGCGCCAGATATTGCTTGATTTTAGACACTACTTCATCCTTTGTCGTACTTAGGGGCATGTCAAAACCCTCGAATATGAAATCACCGTACAATGAATTCACGACGCTCGAAATACTCGTGGCCGTTGACGTCCCATGCGCAATAATCAATGCATTGCAGAGCTCTTTATCAAGGTTCGAGCGGCTGACAATCAGCACTGTTGTCACAATCACAAAAATCTCTTCATTCACTTTTTCGAGTAAATTAAAACTAAAGAGAATATTAAATATGCTTTCAGCAACCGTATATTCCTTTCGGAAGCGATTTTTCACACGCGCCTTCAGCTTGTTCTCAGTCTCTCTTTGCGTTTCTGAAATGATATTTCTTCTGGATAAATAATCGGTCAGTTTTGATAAAAATGTCTGAGTGATACTGTCATAGTGGATGCCGTATTTACTCGCCGCATAATCAAGCCCGGACTTGATGCTCGGCGCCACCAGCGTTTCAAAGTATTCATTAAAATACTCATAGTGAAATTTCTCAAACAGCTCTGCTATTAACCGCGCGCACTCCGCCTTAAAATCACCTTTTTCACAGGTCAGCTGCCGACTTACAGTTTCAGTAAAAGTGTCCAGAATCTCCCAGGAGAAGGAATTTTTCGGCACGATGGCCTCTTTTTTAATTACGACGCTCGGGAAGCTCCGCTCTTGGCTGAACATGAGCTTGAAGTCAGGAATCAGCATGGCATGAATGGTTTTTATCTTGATGGTAGTCTCAGCCGTACCCGCAGAGGTGCACAATATTTTGATGATATTTTTTATTTTCCCCAGATTTCCATAGCCCTGATAATTCAGCAGCGACTCAAAAATCAAGCCGTTGACCTCAATCTCCTGGTTGAAAATCTGTGCTTCATTCAGGAAGAAACGGTGAATAATCACGCGCCTTTCGTCGAGCGAGCGTGAAATAAAGTCAGGAATCTTGACAATGATGGGAATTCTGCGCGTAAATGTGTCCAAAAACGAGCGCTCATCCGCCGTCGTGGCACAAATCAGCTTCGTATTCACCGAAATTTCTTTCTTGCTCCCAAGCGGCACAACAATCTGCTTGTCCAGGTAATGAAAGAGTTTTTCCTGCCCCTCGGCCGACAAGCGGTGAACTTCATCTAGAAAGAGAAAACCGCCGTTTCCTTTCTCCAGCAAGCCCACAGTATCCGCATTTGCGCCTGTGAAAGCCCCTTTCGTGTAGCCGAACAATATAGAAGAAAGCAGCTCCGGATTGTCTGCGTAATCCGCACAGTTTAAAGTGACAAATGGTGCATTTTCCTGAATCACACCCTCATATTTTGCATAGTTCACGATTTTCTCAGCCAGATAGGACTTTCCGACACCGCTGTTTCCCAAAAGCATGATGGGCAGAGAGCCTTTAGGATATTTGACGGCCTGTGCACATAAATGCAGCTGATTCATCAGCGAGCCGTTATAGCCGATTACGCTGGTTAACGGATTTTCCTCATCTGAGTCCGGTGAATCCAGAAAAACCTCTTCTGCAGAAGAAAAAATGACCGGCCGCGACGCAGACTTCAAGACCTTCTCTTCCTTGACCAGCGCATTCAAAATCGAACTGACATAATTCCTGGGAATGTCCAGTAATTCCGCAATTTCAGAGGCCGTTCGATTCTTCTCACTGATTAAATCAAGTATTTTGTCTTTATTTTTCATCTGCGAAGCTCCATCCATTTAAGAGATAAATGAGTATTCGCTTACATTTATACCAGAAAATAAATAAAAAGCAAGCAGAACTATTGCTTACTCTTCATTCATTCATTTTTCAATCTCTTCGTATAAACCGGCTCGCCGTATTTCGCGCGCAGTTTCGCAGCCACACGACGCTCCCGCCAGCGGTTAAACTTCGTCGGCCAGTGGTCCGACTCCAGCAGCGGCTTCACCAGCACGCTAAGAATCCCCGCACGGTGCGCCGCACGAATATCAGTCATCCGCTGGTCGCCCACCAGAATCGTCGACGCCAAATCACCGCCGAAGCGCTTCAAAGCCAGGCGAATCCCCCGAGTGAAAGGTTTCAGCGCATCATTGACAAAATCAATGCCGAAAGGCGCCACCGCACGACCGACACGCTTGGCGTGATTATTCGACACCACCACCACGCGAATCCCCGCCTGCTTCATCTCTTCAAGCCAGGCCCGCATCTCCGGCGTCCCGTCAGGATTATTCCAGGCCGTCAGCGTATTATCCAAATCCGCCAGAACAAGTCTAATCCCCATCGCATGCAGCGTCTCCGCATCCAGCTGATAAATCGCCTCCAGATAATAATCCGGTTTATAATTCTCAATCGCCATTTCTACTATTTTATCACAAAAATTTCCGAGCTTCGTATTTTGCGAGCCGAGTCCACTCACATTTCATTTATGATAGGTACTCCCGCGGTTAATCATGTTGACCCGGTAAATCTGCTCGGCCAGTACCAGGCGCATCAGCTGATGGGGCAGGGTCATCCGGCCGAAGCAGAGTTTTAAATCCGCACGTGCCTGCACTTCATCTGACAGGCCGAGCGAGCCGCCAATCACAAAACTAATCGCTGGTGCACCGTATGTCGTCCAGTCAGACAACTGAGCTGCCAGTTCTTCGCTGTTTAGCAGCTTTCCGTCTAACGTCAGAGCGATGACTTTTTCATCTTTTCCTCTGCTAAGTGCAGAAATAATTCTTTCACCTTCGCGCTTTTTTATTGCGGAGACTTCTTTGACTGAGGGGCTTTCGGGAATTTTTTCGTCCGCGAGTTCTAGTATTTCAAGCCCGCCGAAAGCTTTCATTCGCTTGGAATATTCTTCCAAACCCGCACGGAGATAGGATTCTTTCATCTTTCCCACGGCAATAATTCTCGTTTTCATGCTTTCATTTTATCATGAAAGTGCAACTTAGACAAAAAACTGGTATAATGGATTTTTGTAAATCTAAAAATTAGTTAAGGGAGATATTAAATGTCTAAACTTCTTATTATAAAAGGTCATCCGCTGACTTCTGAGTCTTCTCTGTCACTCAAGGGGCTTGATGCCTTCACGGCGGCTTATCAGGCAGCTAATCCTGCTGACAGCATCGAAATCCTCGATGTTTTTGACGGAACGATTCCGTCGCTGGATACGGAGCTTGTCGGTGCCATGTTCGCCGATAAAGATGCCGTTTTGAGCGACAGCCAGAAGGCGAAGTTCGCGCGTTTTAATGAGCTGACGGACCAGTTTTTGTCTGCTGACAAGGTTGTGATTGCTAGTCCGCTTTATAATCTTATGATTCCGACTGAGCTGAGAGCTTGGATAGATGCGATTTGTGTTGCCGGAAAGACTTTCAAGTATACTGCTGAGGGGCCTGTCGGGCTGACAAATGGGAAAAAGGTGCTGCATCTTCAGGCAAAGGGCGGGGTTTATAAGAATCAAGACCCTGCGACTGTCTACATGACTACAATCTTCAACTTTATCGGCGCAGACTACACTGAGATTGCGATTGAAGGTCATGCCTATGACCCGACGCAGACTGAGGCGCTGCTTGCTGATTTCATTGGTGAGGTTGAGGTAAGCGCTCAAACTTTCTAACTTTATGACACTGCCGGCGTAGAAGTGACGTTTTATGAAGCTCCGCCTATCAGCTAAAAATTCTCCACTACTGAAAAGCACATGAAAACGTGATTCTTCCACATTTTGCAGATTTCATACACAATCCTGTGTAAAATTCAATGATTTTACACAGGATTTTTGCACTTTTCCACAGAAATGTGGAGGAAAATCAGCTCCTGTTCACTTTCTCTAACCTTTTAAGCTATTATTAAGAAGATGTAAGTAAAATAAATTTATAGAAATATTTGAGTTGGACAAATTCAAATCAGAAATGGAGCAGTATGGCAAAAGGAACAGTCGTTAAAACACTTCTAGCCGGCGTCGCGGGCGGAGCCATTGCATTATCAGGCGGTGCAGTCTATGAGGCCGTGCAGGGAAATAACCCGGCAAATACAAGCACAACGCAAACACAAGCATCAAGTTCGACAGACAAAGCTGTCAAAAAGGTGAGTGTTGACGTCAATTCTGACACAACAAAAGCCGTTTCGACAATTAAAAATGCCGTTGTTTCTATTTTAAATTATCAGGGCAACACAGACCTCAGCAATCTGAGCGATTCTCAAATTGCCAGCGAAGGCTCCGGCGTCATCTACAAAAAAGAGGGCGGCAAGGCCTATATTGTCACCAATAATCACGTCATTGACGGGAATTCTGCCTTAGAAGTCCTGCTTTCAAGCGGCCAAAAAGCCACGGCCACTGTGGTAGGGAGTGATGTTTACAGTGACTTGGCCGTATTGACAATTGACGACAAAGATGTCACGAGCGTTGCGACCTTTGCAGACTCCTCCAGTCTTAATGTCGGCGAACCTGCCATTGCAGTCGGCTCACCACTTGGCAGCGAATATGCCAACACAGCCACTGAGGGCATTGTCTCCAGCCTTTCACGTACAGTCAGCTTGAGCAACGATGCTGGTGAGGCCATTTCCACCGCCAACGCCATCCAGACAGATGCTGCCATTAATCCCGGCAACTCCGGCGGCGCGCTTGTCAATATTAACGGGCAAGTTATCGGTATCACTTCGAGTAAAATTTCTGCAACAGCCTCAGGCTCATCTTCAAGTGACGGCTCTGTAGCGATTGAAGGCATGGGTTTTGCTATTCCATCCAACACTGTCGTAGACATCGTGGCGCAGCTCGAAAAGAACGGTAAAATCGTTCACCCTGCCTTAGGTATTACAATGATAAGCCTGTCGTCTCTACCTCAGCAAGTCACTAACAGTCTTAATCTGCCTAAATCTGTCACAACCGGGGTGTACGTGCGCTCCGTCCAGAGCGGATTACCGGCTGATACAGGCGGTATAAAAGTCGGTGATGTTATCACAAAAGTCGGAGATACAGCAGTCTCAACCGGAACCGATGTACAGACCGTACTTTTCAAATATAATATTGGTGACACGATTAAATTCACTGTCTACCGCGGCTCTGATGAAAAAACAATTTCTGTCACACTTGACAAAACCACAGATGATTTAAAGAATAACTAAACATGGAAAGCCTTCGGGCTTTTTCCTTTGCCCAAATCCCATATTTTATAAGACTTCAAATTCTCAGACGCAAGACCGACATATTAATTAACTATTTATGATAAAATAAGTGTCAATGAAAGTTTTACTTTACCTAGAAGCGGAAGATTTTCTGGCTCACAGCGGAATCGGCCGGGCCCTGAAGCACCAGCAGCGTATGCTCAATCTCATGGGGGTTGACTGGACGCGAAATCCGGATGACGACTATGATTTGCTGCACCTCAATACTTATGGTCTGAGCAGCTGGAAAATGCTGCACCGCGCTAAAAAAGCCGGCAAGAAAGTAATTTTCCACGGCCATTCAACAAAAGAAGACTTTCAGAACTCTTTTATCGGCTCAAATCTGGTTGCACCCTTTTTCAAGCTTTACTTGATGCATTTTTACAAGGCGGCTGATTTGGTGATTACGCCGACGCCTTATTCTGCCAGCCTGATTCGCGGTTATGGCGTGAAGTGCCCGATTTTGCCGATTTCAAACGGAATTGACCTGGCCAGGTATGTTAAATCTGACAAGAAAGAGCAGGCTTTTCGCGAGAAGTTTAATATTAAGCCCGGCGAGAAGGTTGTGATGTCTGCGGCGCTTTATTTCAAGCGCAAGGGAATTGACGATTTCGTCAAAGTGGCCGAGAAGATGCCGAACGTGCGTTTTATCTGGTTCGGCTACCAGAATCTCTGGTCAATCCCTGGCTGGGTGCGCCGCATTGTCAAGAAAAATCACCCGGCAAATGTTGAATTTCCCGGCTACATCAAGGGCGATGTCTTTGAAGGGGCATTGACCGCGGCAGACGCATTTTTCTTCCCAAGCCGTGAGGAAACTGAGGGAATTGTGGTGCTCGAGTCGCTGGCCAGTCACCAGAAGACGATTGTCCGTGATATTCCTGTTTATAATGGCTGGCTGGATGAAAATTCTGCTTCTTTCGGAAAGACCGTTGATGATTTCGTGAATGACATTCAGGAAGTTTTAGACGGAAAAGTTGATAAAACGGCCGCAGGCTACGAAGTTGCCAAGTCGCGCGACATTGAAACAATCGCTGAGGAGCTTGTCGCTGCATACAGAAAGGTTCTAGAGTTATGAGAGTCGGTATTTTTTCAGACACTTATTTTCCGCAGATTTCCGGTGTGTCAACCTCAATTAAAACCCTGCGCGACGAGCTGACCAGGCAGGGACACACGGTCTACATCTTCACCACGACTGACCCTGAGTCTGATGATGAAACGGATGCAGCTGAAAACATTGTCCGGCTGCGCAGCGTGCCTTTTGTCTCCATGGCTGAGCGCCGGATTGTCATGGTCGGGCTGCCGACTGCTCTGCAGATTGCCCGTTATTACAAGCTGGATATCATCCACACGCAGACTGAATTTGGCGTGGGCATTTTGGGCAAGATTGTAGCTAATCGTCTGCACATTCCCGTCGTCCATACCTTGCATACTAAATACGAAGACTATCTGCACTACATTGCCAACGGCCATCTGATTCGTCCGAGCATGGTGAAATACATCATCCGCACCTTTTTGTTCGGCACTGAGGGGATTATTTGCCCGTCGGAAATGACCAAAGAGACTGTTATCAATTATGGCGTGAAAATACCGATTCGCGTGATTCCAACTGGTATTGAGCTGAAAAAATTCACTCGGCCGGATATATTGAAATCAGACGACCTGGAACTCCGTGAAGAGCTGGGCGTCAAAGAAGATGAGACGCTGCTGCTGAGCCTTTGCCGGCTTTCGCAGGAGAAAAATATTCAGGCGGTGATTCAGGCAATGCCGCAGATTCTGGAAAGCGGCATCAAGGCAAAGCTGATTATCGTGGGCGACGGCCCTTATCGTGACGAGCTGGAAGCGCTCGTGAGCTCTCTCAATCTGCAGGAAGCTGTCAAATTTGTGGGTGCCGTGGAAAATGAACAGGCTGTCCACTACTATAAAGCAGCAGACTTCTTCATCTCGGCCTCTACCAGTGAGACACAGGGCTTGACTTTCACAGAGGCCATTGCAGCAGGGACGCCCGTTTTGGCTTGGAAAAATCCATACCTGAAGCGCATCGTGGATGACGAGCAGTTCGGCCGACTTTTCGACAACGAAGAGGAGATTGCCCAAACAACAATTGACGTTATCAAGAATAAGAAGCCCATGGATTCCATCAAGTTCGACAAAAAGCTTTACGAAATTTCTTCCGAGAATTTCGGCCGCAGAGTTGTTGAATTTTATGTCTACATGATTGCCAACTACGTGCCCAGCATTGAGCGCGCAACTGACAATATCAAGCTTTTCGGCGAGCGAATTACCGGCAGCATTAAGCTTATGGGTCACCAGGTGACAGACAGCTTTCGTACACAATACGACGATTTGCGTGAAAATGGTTTGTCATTCGTGGAAAAATTCACAAATTATGGTAAAATAAGAGACGAAGATAACGTCACCTCTGAAGGTAAAAGTGATTCTGAAAAAGAGGACTGAGTGCGCTTGAACGCATTTAGGTTAAAACAAAAGAAACGGAGTTTCACCCATGAAATCTCATTTAATAACGATTTTAGATCGTTTGGACAAATTAGTCGAAGAAGATAATCCAAAAGCAACCTACAATTTTGAGCGCGAAGGCGCAATCAAGATGACTGTCAGCTTTAACTCGGAAGATAACATGTTTATCGTTAAGTATCCGAAACAGAAAACACCTGTTGAGTTTGACAGTATTGACTTAGTAGCGATTGAAGCTTTTGAAACTGTCTTTGACAATTAAAAGCTGTTTTTAAGTCCAAGCTAGTTCTAGCTGTAGTAACATTAAATCTAAAAAGCACCCGATTTGGGCGCTTTTTTTGCGTTTTACTTTGTTTTTCACACTCTAGCTCGGTTAATCCGAGTTTTCTTTAGCCCCATAATAAATCTCATTAATATCCTCCGAATAATCACCGTCTGCGTTTCTGACAATCAGCGGGGGCAGGAACTTTTCACCGCCTGGCCGTCCATCTTTCACGGCATCAATCAGCAGCAGATTAGCTGCAGCTCCAACCTTTGGATAGACAAACTGAATTCGTTTGGGAATTAAGTTATGCTTGCGCAAGCTGTCTACAAGCTCCAAAAAGCGCTCAGGCCGATGGACCAGAGCAAAATGTCCAGCCGGCTTTAAAATTTGCTGAGCAGTCTTGCAAATTGTCGCAAAATCAGTCGCAACTTCATGGCGGGCAATTGTCAGTGCATCTTTTTCATTCAGACTTTTGCTCGCTGAAACTTTGAAATAAGGCGGGTTACAGAAAATCAGACTGGCAGTGGACGGCGCAGCGTAGGCTGAAATATTTTTTAAATCATCACAAATCACTTTCACCCTTGACTGCAGCGAATTGAGCGAAACGGAGCGTGCAGCCATATCTGCTAA
Organism: Lactovum odontotermitis; assembly: GCF_054658595.1. Lineage (NCBI taxonomy): Bacteria > Bacillati > Bacillota > Bacilli > Lactobacillales > Streptococcaceae > Lactovum > Lactovum odontotermitis. The sequence continues at coordinate 44,983 of NZ_BAAGGQ010000012.1, read as the reverse complement.
ACGCGGCTGAATCTCAATTTCCAGAATATCCGCCGTTGTATCTGCGCTAGCCATCAGGCCGACAGCACCGTTCCCGGCACATAAATCAAGAACTAAGCCGCGTCGCGGAATTTTGGGGAAACGCGCCAGCAAAACCGCATCAATGCCAAAGGAAAAGACCTCTCTAGACTGAATAATCTTGAGGTTTTCACGTACTAAATAGTCAACTCGTTCGTCTGGTTTTATAAGAATTTCTGCCATTCTTTGCTCATTATATCAGAATATTTTCTAAATCGTCAATTATTCTTCATATTTGTCACTTTTGCTAATTTTGTCCAGTTTTCGTCAATAATTAGACATTGCGTATTTTTTCTATTTCCTGTAATTTCAGTACGAAATTGCTTTTTTAAAGATAATCTCAATCATTTATATGAGTTTTTTGTACAAATTGTGCTAAAATATAATTGGACATTTTTAATGAAAATGTTTCATAGTTTCATAGAAAAAGTTTCAGGAGTATAACACAAATATGAAAAAATTGAGAATACTTTTTGGACTGTTTGTCCTCTTAGCCTCAGTGGTAATGACGCCGATAAACAGCATTGCGGAATCAGCGCCTGCGTCAACAACTGCTTCAAGTCAGGCTCCGCAGACTTCAGCCGATACCGCAGCTTCTGCTGCAGTCCCTGCTGATATCGGCTCCACCGTGACTCCGAGCGACGCGCAACAGTCATTGACAAACGCAAGTAGTACGACTGAGAGCGCGGATATCTCAAGCACTCCTGATTCTGATTTATTTAATAAACAAAATGCTGAGATTACGGGAATACAGCCGAGGGCACCGGCAGCTGCTGTGGCGGCCTTTGCTGCAGCAATTGATAACATCATCACGAATTCCAGCGTCACTGATTTAAACGGCAATCCCATTGAGGGCGACGTCAATCAGTTCACCGACATTCAGCTGAACTTTGATTTCGCGCTGCCCAACAACACCGTAAAAGCTGGCGATACCACCACCATCCAGCTCTCCCCCAACATGAGATTTCCCAAAGGGCAAACCTTTGATGTCAAAGACACCAACGGAAATATCATTGCCACTGCGGTGGTTGACCCTGATACCAAGACACTAACAATGACTTACACTGACTTTGCAGAAACCCACTCAGATATCACAGGGGCGCTGCATGTTGCAGTTCGTGTCGATACAAATAATCAGCCGACAAGCGGAGACCTTCCTATTAACATCAAGGAAAATGGGGTTGATAAACATGTCGGAAATGTGAGATATACTAGAATTGGTGACAGTGCGGACGAAAAGTTCATGAAATACGGCTACATTTCGAATGATGCCGGTACTCAGGCTGAATATGTGCTCCGCGTCAATGCTTCCGGCGGAACTTATACAAACGTGAGCCTCTCGGATGAGCTGCAGTCTGCAGGTGTTACTTATGACACATCAAGCTTCCAAATTCTAAAAGGAACCTGGGTGTTAAATTCATCCGGCTTTTACGAGCTGTCAAACCCGCAGGATGTTACGAGTCAATTTCCGATAAATTTTACTGCCGGTAACACAGCTTATTCGGTTAATTTCGGCGACATCAACGGTGAAGGCTATCGAATTTTTTACAGGGTCAATATTAACCATACACCTGTCAATGGCGAGAAATTCCTGAACAATGCCCAGTTGACAGGAAACAACACCGTCATCGGCGGCCGGCTATCCGATGTAGCCTTTCAATCCGCCGGCGGTGAAGCAAGCGGTTATAATTACAACATTAGAATCCATAAAACAGATGACTCAAATATTCCTTTATCAGGTGCACAATTCAGTGTCATTCGCACCTCAACCGGCGCTTCTGTCGGAACAATCATCACCGACAGCTCAGGGAACGGGCAGCTGCAGAATCTGTTAAAAGACAGTTATGTCCTTCACGAAATTGAAGCACCCGCTGGTTATGCACTCGCTGCAGACATAACAATTTCACCGGAGGATTTCGACAGCAATAACGAAGTTGCCAAAAATGTCATTGATAAAAAGTTAGAATCACCGAAAACATCTGTTTCCGGACAAAAAACTTGGATTGGCGACACTCTGGCAACGCGTCCGACAAGCATTACTGTCAATCTGTTAGCCAATGGCGTGGTGACGGACTTTAGAACTGTCACAGCAGATAACAACAACAACTGGCAATATACATTCGGTGATTTGCCTAAAAATGATGAAAATGGAGAACCCATAAATTACACGGTCACCGAAGATCAGGTAAATGACTACAATACGACATACGACGGCTACAACATTACCAACAGTTATGCACCTGGAAAAACAAGTGTCGGCGTCACAAAGTCGTGGAATGACCAGTCAGATAAGGACGGGATGCGGCCAGACAAAATCTATGTGCAGCTTTATTCCGACGGCATTGCGACGGGTCCGCTCGTTGAGTTAAACAACGGCAATGACTGGCATACAACCTGGAATGATTTAGCACAACGCTCCGGTCCGAAAAATATTGTTTACACCGTCAAAGAAGTCAGCGCACTCGGCGATTATACAAGCACCACTAATGCCAGCGACCCTGGAAATATCATCATTACCAATACCCACCTGCCGGAAACAACCAGTGTTGAAGGGCAAAAGACCTGGGAAGACAATGACAATCAGGACGGGAAGCGCCCAACAAGCATCAAAGTCAACCTGCTGGCTAACGGAACTGTCATCAGCACACAAGAAACAACGGCAGCAAACGGCTGGAAATATGCATTCGACAATCTGCCGAAATATGAGAATGGACAGCAGATTAACTACACCGTCACCGAAGACCAAGTCGCAGGCTACAACACTGTCTATACCGACGGCTACAACATTACAAACAACTATACGCCCACGCAGACAAGCATCAGCGTAACAAAAGCCTGGGACGACCAATATGATAAGGACGGGATGCGGCCAGCCAGCATCAAAGTTCAACTCTTTGCCAATGGAATCGAAAGCGGCGCAGCCGTTGAACTCAACAGCGGAAATAACTGGCGGAATACCTGGAACAATTTACCAGAAAAGGTCAACGGTCAAACCATTACCTATACAGTCGCGGAAGACGGAACAAGCCCTGGATACACCACCACACAAGATAACAGCGACCCAGGAAATGTCATCATTACTAACGTTCACATACCTGAAACAACCAATGTCGAAGGCCAAAAGATTTGGGACGATAACAACAATCAGGACGGTAAACGCCCGGCAAGCATTCGCGTTAACCTGTTAGCCAACGGTGTAATCGTCGACACGCAGGACGTTATTCAAGGTACAGGTGAGACAAACAGCTGGAAATACGCATTCAGCAATTTACCGAAATACGAGAACGGAAAACTCATTGACTACACCGTCGCCGAAGACCACATTGATGATTACACCACGACTTACGACGGCTACAACATTACCAATAGCCATACACCCGGCGAAACCAGCGTCAGGGTGACGAAAGCCTGGAATGACAAAGACGACCAAGACGGGATACGGCCGGCAAGCATTCAAGTCCAGCTTTATGCGGACGGACAAGCATACAATAATCCTGTTGACTTGACTGCCGACACCGACTGGACAGCAATCTGGCAGAATTTGCCTGAGTTGTCCAATGGGGTGGCTGTCGTTTACACAGTTGAGGAAATCGGAACACCGAGCGGTTATACAATCACCAAAAACGAAAGCAATATCGGCGATATCATCCTCACCAACAGCCACGAACCAGATGTCACTAAAGTTGAAGGCGAAAAAATCTGGAATGATGCTGACAATCAAGACGGCAAGCGCCCCGACAGCATTACCATCACCCTGCTTGCCAACGGGGAAATCGTTGACCAGAAAGAAGTTACAGCCGCAGATAACTGGAAATACTCCTTTGAAAACCTGCCGAAAAACAGCCGTGGAAAAGAAATCATTTACAGCGTCAAGGAAAACCATGTCAATGACTACACGGCAAGCTACGACGGCTACAACATCACCAACAGCTACACGCCAGGCAAGACCAGCGTCAGCGTGACAAAAGCCTGGAACGACAAAGATAATCAGGACGGCTCACGTCCGTCAAGCATTCAAGTCCAGCTTTACGCAGACGGCAAAGCGCTCGGAGACCCTGTCACCCTTGATGACAGCAACAAATGGACAAAGACCTGGCAGAACCTCGCCGAAAAATCAGCCGGAAAAACGGTTCAATACACGGTGAAAGAAGTCGGTCAAGTCAAAGGCTACACCGTGACGGTCAATGAGGAGGATATCGGGAATATCGTGATTACTAACAGTCACACACCTGAAATTCCGAACAAACCAAATAAGCCGAATAAACCGAACAAGCCCGTTGAGCCTGGCAAGCCGAACAAACCGAACAAACCGAACAGCCCTGATAAGCCTAATAAGCCGGTTCAGCCAAATCAGCCGAATCTTCCAAAGACCGGTGAGCAGAAAAATATATCACTGGCATTAGCCGGCGGCTCGTTGCTAGGAATTTCTCTGCTTGTTTATCTGAAAAAGAGAAAATCGTAAAATTGACTCGTTGAATTGAATAAGACTCCAAATGCTGAATTAACCATTCTACTGGCATTTGGAGTCTTTTTATTATATACTATAAGCAAGTAATAAGAAAATAATGAGTGAATTTTTAATTGAACTTTTCTAGAAAGAACATCTCAAAATAACTAACAAACACAATAAAACAAGCATTTTAGCCCTGTTAACACTGTACATACTGTCAACAGCATTTGTGATTACCTTGTGGAAGATGAGCAATCTCGGTGCAAGAAACTGGCTGATTCTTATAGTGATTGAGCTATTACTGACAACAATTCTCTGGAAATACTTCAATCAGAAATCAATCGTTAAAATCGGTATCTTCAGTTCTCCCCTCCAAAAAGGACTTCCAAAACGTGAGCACGTGTTTCTCATAGCTATCGGCTATCTCGTCATGCCTGCCTGGAAATTCACCTCCCTTTCAGTAGGAGATATTTTATTATCAGTCACCATCTTTATTTTCACAACCTATCACATTTATAAAATGTTAAAATAAAGGCAAATGATTAATTTTGAAAAATTAATGAAAACCGATACCGTTGCATGCGCAAAAGCTCTCATAGGAATGGATTTGCTGCTCCATCGCAAAGTTCTGGGAACCATTGTCGAAACCGAAGCCTACCTTTTCCCGGACGACGCTGCCTCCCACTCGTTTCACGGCCGCTGCACGCCGAAGAACGAGTCTATGTACCTGCCTGAGGGCCACTGGTACATCTATTCTGGTTACGGCCACCCCATGCTCAACCTCGTAACCCGCCCGGAGGGCTTTGCTGAAGCCGTTTTGATTCGTGCACTGGAGCTGCCTTCCGGAGAAATCATTGCCAATGGACCTGGAAAACTCACGCGCTACGCCGGCATTGACAAGAGATTCGACGGACAAGCGCTGGGAGAACTGGACTTGCGTCCCGGAAAGCGTCCCGTAGAAATCGCCAGCCGTCCGCGTATCGGGATTGACAGTGTTCCTGAGCCATGGAAGTCCGCGGCTCTCGGATTTTATGCCGCTGGAAATCCGAATGTCTCAAGAATTCGGAAACGGGAAATTCGGGAGAGGGTCTGGTTGTGATTTATTTATAAACTATAAACTATAAACTAGCTTTCACACAAAAAACAGTTTTATGTCCTTTAGTATATTATAAAATTAAAGACAGCACGTACAAATTCTTTATGAATAGTATCTGCAATATTTAGTGATTTTTTCGAACTTTAGTTGACAAATTCATCAAAAGTTCTTTTTATTCCTGAAAATTATCGAACATTCAATAAAATTAAATATCCTGACTTTTTCCATAATCCAGTGATATAATCCGTATTATAGGTTAAACGAATTTCAGAAAGTTGCTAATGAACTGCTTTTTCAGCAATCTTAATTTTAGTAACTTCTTTTCGGAGAATAGGAAATTTGGTATAAACAGATTCATCAAGGAAAAAGAATACAAAAAGCATTATGAACCATTACCTGGAGAATACAGATAATAGACATAATTTTCCTTATTGTTTTTGATGTTCTACTTGTTGGGACTCTTATCGGCGGAGGAATTTATATGATTCGCACTCATATGACTGCCGAGAAGCGCAAGATAGATTCAAAAATGCCATAACTTTTTATGACTGGGCAGCATGTGGCTTGGTTGGGGCTTATTAATATCAGGAATTTTTATTTTACTTGGAGGGATAATCGCAGGAGTTGCTGCTAAATTTTATGGAAGCTAATTTGAAAACTTTCCCGATAAAAAAGCTTGACTGTACATTTATTGCTCAAGCCCGGTTTATCCTGCGCTTCGGTCTGCTTTGGTATTCATTGCTGCCGATGGGGGTCATGCGGATTTTGGGAAATCAGAGGCAGATGCAGGATTTTTGGCTGATGCTGCCGTTTTTGCTGGGTATTTTACTTTCTGTCACGGTTTTCATTTTCTTCTGGCGAAACTACGTTGGTCGAACTTTTATGCCGCTGGTGGCTTTGCTGGGCTTTGCGGTTCCATTTATTCCCCCCTTATGACGGAAATTTGTTAATAAGGTTGGTTATTGGTATTACTATCATGCTTTCTGGTGCAGCTGCAACTGTCTGGAGCACAACGGCATTTGCGCGGGTGCGCACTTAATCTTGACATGGATGTTTTTAAGCGTATAATGAAATTGCAAATACAATAACGAGGTGTTCAAATGAAAAAATATTTTGTGACGGACAATGAAAGATTGGGTCTGCAGGCAAGTCTGATTATTCACGCAATGTACTCTGGGAATTATTTTAAGAAAGCCAAAGAACGGGTCAAAGATGCAGAGTTTGTGCGGGTGAATGAAATCTATGACATTTTAGGAGACGGCGACGGCGCAGGCACGACAATCCTGCTTTCCAAGTTTTCTAAGGCCTGGGAGGATTTATTGAAGGTAAAATATCCTAAAGCAGATATCAAGCTTTATGAGGAAGAATAAAAAGTAAAGCGGCTCAATCAAATCAAGCCGCTTTTTTCTGTCAACTTACTTCTTCTTTCTCAAACTTCCGGTGCTTCAGCTCATAAACCACATCCGAAGCCTCCGCCACCTCACGCTCGTGCGTAACAATAATCACAATCCTGTTATCTTCATGGGCAATCTTTTTGAAAAGTGCAACGATTTGGGCCGTTGTTTCCTCATCCAGATTTCCTGTCGGCTCGTCTGCAATGATTACTTCGTGGTTGAGCACCAGGGCGCGCGCAATGGCTACGCGCTGCTGCTGGCCGCCGGAGAGCTTGCTGACAGGCTTGTAAATCAGGTCTTCGCCGAGTCCGACTTTTGCTAGAGCATCAATGATTGCGACCTTCTCGTCCGGGAATTTTACGCCGGAAATCTTGACGGCTGTTTTGACATTTTGAAATGCGGTCATGTAAGTCAGTAAATTATAAGCCTGAAAGACCGTAGAAACTGTTTTCTTGCGATAAGCTGTCAGTCCTATTTTCTTTACTTGCTTGTCGTCAAACAGGATGGCGCCCTGCTTAGGCGTGTCCAGACCTGCAAGCAGCGAGAGAAAGGTTGTTTTCCCGGAGCCTGACTGGCCTAGAATCGCGTACATGGTCCCCGGCAGAAATTCTTCGCTCACGTCTTTGAAAAGGTAGTCGTCAGGATTGGTATAATAATAAGTTAAATTTTCAATTTTTAAAGCCATCTTGTTTCCTCCTTAATTTGTCAGTACCTGTTTAGGGTTCAGCCGTAAGATGCCTATCGAGGCCAGTCCCACAGCCACCAGTGTAATCAGAATCGCAATTCCTGCAAGCATAACCACTTTAGACGGTGATGTCTTGATGTCCAGTTTTTCAAGCGCCTTGACGTCTGCACTTGACTGTCCGAATCCTAACGCACGTCCTGCGCCGCCCATGAAACCACCACCGCCTGCTGGGGGACTTGGCATATTTCCTGAGTCGCTGCCGCCAGGACGTTGCATCCCGTTTGCATTGGAAGTCTGAGCACTTGAAGTTTCCTGCTTCAAGAGCTGCTGCCCGACCACGTTGCCGACCACATTTCCTGCGGCAGTTGCAATCACAACCGAAACAATCATGACCATGAAAAGCTCTGCAAAGAACTGGCCGATAATTTTCGCTTTGGCTTCTCCAAGGCTCATCAGGACACCGATTTCGAAGCGGCGCTCACGCACCATCAGCATGACAATCAATGCTAGAATGATTGCGCCGGCAATAGCCACGAGTATCACGATATTCCTTGCGAAGCCTGCAACGTTACTTAGTGAGCTTTTCACGTTGTCATATGCTGCGGTATCTGCCGCAACCTGGAAGTTGTCATTGTCAACCAGCTTATTGGCCGCCTTCACAAAAGTCGAAGACTTCGCCGGATTGGACATTGAGTAGCTGGCTGTCGAAATTTGGCCGGTCGTGCCCTTCATCGCGTTAGCCGCGGACAAAGCTGTGTACATCGTGTTCATATAGGCAATCGACTGCTCAGTGCTACTGCTGGTGGTCGTGTAAATGCCGACAACCGTCATGGTATAGCTCTGGCTGTTGTCGTCCGTCAGGACAAAAGTCGAGCCGATGTCCAGATTGTTCTGCTCAGCCAAGGTCGACTCTATCACGACATTATTCGTTCCCTCGTCTGATTTTTCAATCCCTCGCCCAGAGGACAATTTGTAACTGCCGGTAAAAGCCGTGCTCGATGCCAGCTCGTTCGTTCCGTTAATCGTGAAGTCCCCCTGATTTTGCCCGCCGCCAGGCCCGCCGCCTCCTGGGAAACCACTGTCAGAATTACTTGAGCCAGTGCTTGACTCAGAAACTTTTGTAATTCCAGATGAAGCATCTGCAGAAGCTGTGTAGCTGTAGCTGTAGGAGGAGACATTTGAGAGCTCAGAAATTTCATCTGCTGTTGACTCATCAATCGTCGGCATCGTGATATTGAAACGACCGCCCTGTGAGTCCGCGGAATCCGAGCTAGAGCTTGAGTCCGTGCTCGTGTCCGAACTTGAGCTCGAAGCCGTTGACTGCGCCTGCTTGACAACATTCTGCATATCCACCGACAAAGAAACCGTCGCGCCGGCCGCCTTCTTCGCATTGTCAATTGATTTATTCGCCGCACTGTTAATAATTAAGCCTGAAAAAACAAAAACTAAAATTGCAGTAAAGGCAATAATCAACAGCACCGTCCGAGAAATTTTAGCTTTCGTGAAAAGCCATGACCTTCTGATAAAATCCATAAGAGAGTACCCTTTCTTTTTATAAAAAAATCATAACTTCACAAACTTAAATTCGACTTATATTTATTAAAATAGACAATAAATTTAACTTGTGTTTAAGAAACGCAAAAAATCGCAGAAAGCTTAATTTTCTGCGATTTAATTTTGAAATTGTAGCTTAGAGCTGGTCAATCAAGAGCTGCTTGATTTCATCAATTCTAGGCTGACGCGGATTGGCAGGTGTGCACTGGTCATCATAAACCAGGTCAGCCAGTCTGTCAAGTTCGCGCATCAGATGTTTCTTTTCAACGCCGTTGCCGCTGAGCGTAATGTCAATATCAATGCTGTCAGTCAATTTCTTAATCTCAAGGATTAAATTCTCAACTGCTTTCTCGTCAGAGTCTTCCTTGCCGGCAAAGCCCATGAAGCGCGAAATGTCAGCATAGTCTTCCTGCGCACGATAAACTTCGTAGCGCGGATAAGGTGTGCGTTTCACATTGCCTGTTACCGCATTGAACTTGATGACATGCGGCATTGCAATTGCAATGGCCAGTCCGTGAGGAAGTCCGAACTCACCGCCTGTTTTGTGGGCCAGTGAATGGTTGATTCCCAGGAAAGCATTGGCGAAAGCCATACCAGCCATTGTTGCAGCATTGTGCATATTCTCGCGTGCTTTCTGGCCTTCTTTGGTCGGATGGCTAGGGTCATAGTTGTAAGACGTCGTCAAGTTTTCAAAAATCAGCTTGATGGCCTGCAGCGAAATCGGCTTCGTGTAATCGGAAGACATAACCGACACGTAAGACTCAATGGCATGTGACAGAGCATCAATACCTGACCATGACACGGTCCGCTTAGGCACTGTCATAACAAACTCAGGGTCCACAATTGCTACCTGCGGTGTCAGCTGGTAGTCAGCCAGCGGATATTTTACGTGTGTCTCATCATCTGTGATAACTGCAAATGGTGTCACTTCTGAACCCGTACCTGAAGTCGTAGGAATGGCCACCATCTGAGTCTGATGCGGATGATAGAATTTGATGATACGTTTACGAATGTCCATAAACTTCTGAGCAAATTCTTCAAAGAGGTACTTAAGTGCCTTGTCGTCGCTCAAATCAACTTCACCGCGTGAAGAATACTCATAAATCAGACGGCCGATTTTACCGGCATCAAGGGCTGAACCGCCGCCGACCATGATAACTGTATCAGGCTTGAACTCGCTCATCTGACGGGCAATTTCAATGGCCTGGCTAAGTGTTGGGTCAGGCTTAACACTTGAGTAAATGCTGAGCTGAATTGGTTTAGGACGCATTTGCAGCTGCTCCAGCACCTTGTCAACGAAGCCGAATTGAACCATGCCAGGGTCAGCGACCAGGAAGGCGCGGTGAACATGAGGAAGCTCCTGCAGATAGCTGATAGAGTTCTTCTCGTAGTAGATTTCTTTTGGTAAGCGAACCCATTGCGGGCGATTACGACGCTTAGCCACAGTTTTAATATTCAAAAGATCATATGTGCTCAAGTTATGCGAGAGCGAATTTTTCCCCCAAGATCCAGTTCCCAGCGTCAACGAAGGACGCAATGCATCAGAATAGAAGTCACCAACACCGCCGATAGCATCCGGCTGGTTGACCAGGATACGAGAAGCATTAACCGCTTCGCCGTAAACCTTAACAAACGGGTCATCCTGAGCACCAATCTGAATCGCGGCATTATGGCCGGCACCTTGGTAGTTCAAAAGGTCCAGAACTGTGTCAATCGCCTGGTTACGGTCTTCAGCGCGATAAACTGACAACAGCGGACTAAGTTTTTCAGAACTGAGCGGCTCGCCAATGTTTTTCTTCTCACATTCAAACAGCAGCACATCTTTGCCCTCGGGAACCTTAACACCCGCCTGCTCGGCAATCCAGCGGCCGGAACGGCCAGCCACAGGGCCTGTAACGCCATAGCCATCTTCACGTTTCACAAAGACGAAGTCTTCAATTTTCTTGTAGTCTTTCTTTGGTACCAGATAAGCGCCCTGTTCCTGGAGCTTCTTCATGAACTCGTCATAAACTTCAGTTGCAACAACAGCTGAATTTTCTGTTGCACAAATCATACCATTATCAAAGCGTTTTGACAGCAGAAGGTCTTCAGCCGCACGCTCAAGATTAGCTGTATGGTCAATATAAACCGCACCATTACCGGCACCAACACCAAGTGAAGGGTTACCTGAGCTAAGAGCTGCATTGACCATAGAAGGACCGCCTGTTGCGATAATCGCTGCAATCTTCGGATTTTTAATCAGCGCACTTGTATTATCAAGGCTCGGTGTCTCAATCCATTGAATAAAGTCCTTTGGCGCGCCCACTTCAACAGCCGCATCATAAACAATCTTCGCAGCCTGAGCAGAGCTCTTCTGTGCCTGAGGATGGAAAGCGAAAACAATGGCATTACGTGTCTTTGCAGCTAGAAGTGACTTGAAAATCGTAGTCGAAGTAGGGTTTGTCGTCGGCACGATACCTGCCAAAACACCCAGCGGGTCTGCAATCTCTACAGAGCCTTTAACAGCGTCTTCTCTGATAACACCAACCGTTTTATCATGTTTGATAGCATTATAAACTGATTCAGAGGCGAAACGATTTTTCGTATCCTTATCTTCTACGACACCGCGGCCCGTTTCGTCATGAGCTGCATGCGCCAACTCAAGTGAGTGCTCTGATGCGGCCAATGCCATAGCTGCAACGATTTTATCAACCTCTTCCTGAGTGTAAAACTTGAAGTCATTTACTGCGACGACTGCTTTGTCGACCAAACTGCTGGTATATTTCTCAGCTTTCTGTGTCCGCGCGGCCTTTTCTTCAGCGGTAAGTTCCTTCTTAACTGCTTTTGTTGCCATTTTGTTCCTCCTGAACATTTTTGGATTCAATTATTTTTTATCAAATTTCTGTCTAAGATTAGAAGATTGATATTTAATTCTTAATTGTGAATTTTCTCACAAGAACAGTATAACACTCTCTTGAAAATTTGTCAAGGATTGTGAATGTTTTTTCAAGGAATTTCACACTTTTTCAAAAAATCCTGCAAAGTCACTGAAAGCACGAGTGAAAACGTTTCATTCTATTTGTGAAATAGACAAAGCGATAATAAGTGTCCACAAAAAAAACAAAGCCCATTAACAACTGAACTTTGCTTCCAACCTAAAGAGAAACCATTTTTAGAATTTATTTCGTGAAGTCAATAACCATACGGCCTTCAATCTTTCCAGCCTTCATCTCGTCGATAATGTCATTCACTTCCTCAAGCTTGCGCGTTGCCACAATTGGTTTTACCAAGCCGCGACGTCCGAACTCAAACGCTTCCTCAAGGTCAAGACGAGTTCCGACAAGTGAGCCGGCAACTTCTACACCGTCAAAGACAGTCGTAGGAATTGACAATGACATGTCAGTATTAGGCAGCGCAACAGCCACCATCTTACCCATTGGACGCAGGCAGGCAACCGCCTGTTCAAAGGCAACACGAGCGACAGCCGTCACTATAGAAGCATTCGCCCCCAAACCGCCAGGTGTTGCAGCCTTAATTGCTTCAACAGGGTCAACCTCAGCCGAATTAACAACAACATCCGCACCGATTGTTTTGGCCAAATCCAGCTTCTCCTGATTAATATCAACCGCAATCACATAAGCATTAAAGACATTCTTGGCAAATTGAATGGCCAAGTTACCCAGCCCGCCAGTACCAAAAATAACAATAGGCTGACCTGGTTTGATGTTTGAAACTTTAATCGCTTTGTATGTGGTAACACCCGCACAAGTAAGAGACGAAGCCTGAATCGGGTCAAGTCCGTCCGGAACTTTAACAGCATAATCTGCGACTACAATGGCCTCTTCAGCCATACCGCCGTCCACACTGTAGCCAGCATTCTTTACTTCACGGCAGAATGTTTCATTGCCCGACACACAGTATTCACAGTGGCCGCAGCCTTCGAAGAACCATGCGACAGAAACGCGGTCGCCAACTTTAAGCGAAGTCACATCTTCACCGATTTCAGTGACGATACCAATTCCCTCGTGTCCAAGCACCGTGCCTGCCTTATTGCCGTAATCACCGGCCGCTACGTGCAGGTCTGTATGACAGACACCGCAATACTCCATTTTCAGCTTGGCCTCATTTGCCTTGATTGGGCGAAGTGTCTTCTCGACAACGTCTGCATAACCATCTGGGGTTTCACGTACAACTGCTGCTTTCATTTGAAAGCCTCCTTTTCTTAAGATAGTTAATTTTATCACGAATTTAACGATTTTGCAATTATTTTTTAACCGCTTTCATCGATTTTTGAACTTTTTAGAATATCTGACTAAAAAGTATGCACGAGTTACAAAAAAACCGAATATTCTTATATTCGGCGAATTTTTTAAATTAAACTTTACTGTTTTTTTTAGAAATCCAATTTACTTGACTTGATAAATCTTAAAGTGGCTGTCATCAAACTTAACAGCTGCATACTTTGAACTGAGAACAGCCTTAACAGAATCAGACAGTTTCACATCATCATCCACCACAATAAACTTACTTTTAGCCGTTGAAAGATTGATGCTTAAAGACTGAGCATATGAATCCGGATAATAAGACGGCGGCAGCGTCACATCAGATGAGCGCTTCGCCAGACGATTGATTTCCAGACTGTCGGCCAGCACCGTTACTGAATCACTTGATTTACTATTTTTCTGAACATAACCTGCAACCAACTTCTCAGAGGAAATGTAGCCAGTATTAAGCATATTGGCAGCAATCGGGAACATAAACAGGAAAATCAGTCCAAGAATCGGAAGAAAAGCTGTCAGCCGAAAATAAGCTGAGAACGTTTGTCCAAACGTACGTCGTCCATCAAACTCCCTATCCAAATTCAGACCCGCATACATAAAAGCAAAAGGCAGAATCACCAGAGCAAAAGCCGGGGAATAGCCGTGCATGAAAGAAACGAAAAACAGACTCAGCATGCCTACAATCAGCAAAACAGTCGTCCAAACACGATGATTTCCGTTTGTAACATAATGGAAACCGTAAAACCAGCTGGACAAAAGCCCGAAAAGCAGAACAAGCGCCAATGAAATCGCCAGATTTATAGCCCCCGAAACCGTAAAATTCAACTGAGTAAAAGGCAGAATTACCGCCTGCTCAATCGTCGGGAAGAAAATCTGTGTCGTCAGAGTATAATAACCCGCCAATGAGAAAACCAGCAGAAAACCGAAGAGCCCTGCCAAGAACTGATAAAAGCCGCGAGCGAAATTTCTCAGAACAATATTTCTCCCGAAAAGCCCCAGAGCACCTAGCAGCCAAATTACCAGAAAAAGCGGGAAGAAAAGACTAGCCAGTGCACCTGAAATACCAAATAAGATAAACGTTTCATCTTTCGCCGCCTCATCGTCCATGAAATAACGATTCAGCACACGTACACCATAAAAAGCAAACGGAAGAGCAAACACAATCGCCTGGTCCCCACCCGTTGAAATCCCCGCAATAGTCAAAATTGACACCGCAGCAATGACCGTTGACAGAGATTTATCGTTCAGCATCTCCTGCATAATATCAAAAGCCATGATACCAGAAACCCAGAGCGCAATAATTTCACATAACCATAGAATCAGAGTCGAGCCCATCGCAGCGCCGATTTGATTTACCAGAAAGAAAAGAGGACCTGAGGAACTGAAAAGCTCATTATACGGCGTCACTCCATGATTCATTGCAAAACCGGAATAGAGATTCACAGCAGCAGAACCGGTTGCAACACGATTAAAAAGCGGAAAACTGTAAAAAGTCAAACTAAAAACTATGGATAGAATCAGCAGTTTGAGATGAGAAAAACTATTTGAGAAAAAAGATGAGCGAACAACAGACACTCCCTCTTTTTCATCTAAGTCATCATCGGCATCATCCTCATCCATTCCGCGGTTAATTCGTTTGTAGCTGGGATTCTGCCGCTCAAAACGATAATTTTCATCGTAATCATCGTCGTAATCATTATAACCATTCCGATAATCCCGAGAATAATTATGGGAATCTTCGAAATCATCCTCTTCTTTTTTAGACTCAATGGTGTGAAAATTTTTCTGAACATGACGCATACTGCGACGATAGGTTACTTTTTTATTTTCTTTATTATTCTCGTCCAAGAAAATCCCTTTCAGTAAATCGGCTCCGAAACCCTGCTGACTGCGCTTCAGCACAAACGCCCGGTAAATGCCGTAAAGCCAGGACAGCATTTAAAAGAAAAACAGTTTTCAGAACAAGTCTGTAAACAGTTTACAAAAATATAAACAGCTTATCCATATTTTCGCTGATACTTCAGTATTTTGCAAATAATAGGCAAGCTTCTAGCTTCTAAATAAAGGCAACAGAAAAGAAAATATTTCTATTTCTCTCCTTCTTCCCCAACCTCTTCCTGAAACTGATTGAAAACATCCTCAATCATCGCCCATTCGTCATCCGCATCCTCTGGAATCGGCATCAAATCGCCTTCAGTCCCATCCTCATTTTGTGTAAACGAATAAACTGATATTTCAACATCTTCGTGGCCGGACGGCAGCAGCAAAACATAATTTTTACCGAACTCCTCTTGTCCGTCAATGGTCAAAAGAACTTCAAAAAGAACTTCGTTGCCATCATCGTCAATCAGAGTAATCTGACGCTCTTCTTCATCCTGATGGTCATGTGTATGTTCAGTCATATCAATGAATCTCCCTATTATGCTATTTTTTCTGACTCTTTGTCACTGTTCGTTATTTAATGTTCAGTTGCTGGCATCCAGGTAATTCTGCAAAATCAGAACCGCCGCCAGCTTGTCAATGTATTTTTTCCGGTCTTTGCGGCGCGTCCCCCCGTCAATCAAGACTTTCTCTGCCTGGACAGTTGTCAATCGTTCATCCTGAAATTCAACCGGAAGACCGAATTTCTCAGACAAACATCCGCCGTATTTCCGGCTGGCTTCAGCACGCACACCCTCGTCATTGTTCATATGTTTGGGCAGGCCAAGCACAAATTTGACTGGTTTGTACTGAGCAACGAGCTCTGACAGGCGCGCAAAACCCAGCTCACCCGCAGCCTCATCAATTTTGATTGTCTCAATCGGCTGCGCAGTAATACCCAGCGGATCAGACAAAGCCACACCAACCGTTTTACTTCCGACATCCAGTCCCATCAGGCGTCCAATCAATGCATGGCTCCTTTGGACTTCAGATAAGACTTGACCAGCTCTTCGACGACATCATCGCGGTTAAGATGACTCATTTTAGCCCGCGCCTCATTTTGACGAGGAATATAAGCCGGGTCTCCAGACAGCAAATAACCCACCAGCTGATTGATTGGATCATAGCCCTTCTCTGACAAAGTCGAATAGACAGACGTCAGCGTTGTTTCAATTTCATTTGCACTAAAATCGTGGAGATCAAAGCGCATGGTTTCATCAGTAAAGCTCATTTTACCTCCAAGACTTTGCTTTACAAAGCCTATTTCATCGCTTCAGCGTCATTCAAAATGCGCCAAACCTTATAAATGTACCTATATTATACCAATATTTTCTTAAAAATTGCTGAATTCCGCTTTGAGAGGACAAAAAACTTCAAAATGTAGAAAATCACCCCACTCATAGCTGTCCATTCTCTGCGAACTGTCTGACACAATAGTATAAGTGACAGCAGTTCGCAGAAAAACTAAACAGCTTATAAGAAAGGATGAAAATTAAAATTTTTTAGCTGATTCTCACTCCCCAGAGCTCAGAACACAATTTTAAGGCAAATCATTTCCTGCCGCCAGATACAAATCATACCATTCCTGATGAGTCAGGACAACGTCGCTGGCATCGGTCACGCCCTTGATACGATCCAGATTGACTGTGCCGATAATCGTCTGCATATTTGCAGGGTGACGGTTAATCCAGGCAATGGCAATGCCGTCTGGTGTGGCATTGTATTTCTCTGCCAATTCGTCTAGCTTGTCATTGAGCTTCGCGTACTTCTCGCGATTTCCCACAAAGAAGCCCTCAAAGAAACCATAGCGGAACGGTGACCATGCCTGAATGGTCATTTTGTGAATACGGCTGTACTCAAGAATGCCGCCGTCATGGTCAATGCTGCGTGCATCTGCCATGTTGACATGGAAGCCCTGGTCAATCATGCCCGTGTTCGTCAGCGACAACTGCAGCTGATTCATCAACAGAGGCTGCTTAACTGCTGTTTTCAACAGCTCAATCTGGCCAGGATTCTGATTAGACACACCGAAATGACGGACTTTGCCGGACTTCTCCAGCTCATCAAAAGCCGCTGCCACTTCCTCAGGCTCGACCAGTGAATCTGGACGATGCAGCAGGAGTGAATCCAGATAATCCACCTGCAGGCGCTTCATACAGCCCTCTGTCGCCTCAATAATGTGTTCCTTCGTGAAATTGTACTCGATGCCTGGAACAATCCCGACTTTCGACTGGATATAAATATCCTCCCGCTTGATGCTGGTCTTTGCCAGAGCTGCTGCAAAAATTTTCTCGCATTCTCCGCCTCCGTAAATGTCAGCATTGTCAAAGAAATTGATGCCGCCTTCATCCGCAACTTCTAGTGCACGCGCCGGATCCTTGTCCTTCTCGTTAAAGTTCATGATGCCGAGCACGACCTGCGAAGCATTCATGTCGCCAATTTGAAAATACTTCATGTTGAACCTTCTTTCTGCCTTTATTATACCAGATTTTAGCCTTCAGGGATAGAAACCGATTTAATTATCGCTAATTTTCATAAATATCACACATTTTGTACAAATATGTTCAAAATTTTTATCGTAAAATCTCCACGAGTTCTTTTCTGGCAGCCGCATTGGCCGACGCTACGCTGAATATCAATCCCAAAACCGTCGTGATTCCCTCTGACAAAGCAATCGTGAACAAATCATGCATAACCTTGAAAGGAAGAAACGGTCAACAATAATCCCTCTGCTAGAAACTGCTGCCGGATATCTGTCTTTCTTGCCCCCGTCGGCTCATCCGCAATAATAAAACTTGGATGATTGACAATCGCACGTGCAATGGCAACACGCTGCGCAACGTTGTATTAGCTATCTGGATTGTTATGGTATTCACGAATACCCCATGTATGAAAAACCTACACTCGTTTATAATAAGGCAAAACTTGATTATAAAGGCCGAATTCTAGTTTTAATGAATTCGGTCTTCATTTATTTCGGACAGCAAATCGTGCGTTGTCCAGATATTGTCTAAAAATTATTTTGATTTGATCTGGTTAAATTTCCCAACGTATTTTTGCGCCATTTCCGTGACAGCCGCAAAATCTCCGCGTGCGGCAGGTGCCAGCAGGTTCCCGCCGACACCGACTGCGATGACGCCGGCTTTGAACCAGTCTTCCATGTTGTCAAGGCTGACGCCGCCGGTCGGCATGAGGTTCAGCTGGGGCAGCGGCGCTTTGAAGGCGCTGACGATGCTTGGGCCGAAAGCAGAGCCTGGGAAGAGTTTGATGATGTCGCTGCCAGCTTCAAGTGCGGTTTTCATTTCTGTGATGGTCATGCAGCCTGGCAAGTAGGGGATTTGATAGAGGTTGCATATTTTGGCTGTTTCGGTGTCAAAGCTTGGGCTGACGATGAATTGTGCACCTGCGATGATGGCCAAGCGTGCGGTGACTGCGTCTAGTACTGTTCCGGCTCCGATGATGACTTCCGGCTGGTTTTTGTACTTTTCAGCTAATTCTGCGATGACTTCGTTCGCGCCGGGTACAGTGAATGTCAGCTCAATGCCGTTCAGGCCGCCGGCGATGATGGCGTCTGAGGCTTTGAGTGCTTCCCCGGCAGTTTCTGCTCGGACGACTGCGATAACGCCTGCGTTTTCTAGTTTTTGTAAAATTTCAACTTTTTTCATGTATTGTATCACTTCTTTCTTGAAAAAATATAAGTGAATTGTGTAAATTTCGGTTTTCAGAGCATGAAGGCCTCTAATTGTTCACGGGTTGGATAGCCGTCGTTGTCGCCTGGTGTCATGACTGAGAGTGCCCCAATGGCGCAGCCTCGCCGGACTGATTCTTGCAGTGTCAGGTCCTCTAGTAGGCCGGTTAAGACGCCCAGAGCGAAGCCATCGCCTGCACCAACTGTGTCTACGACTTTCTCAACGATGAAGCTTTTGACTTGATAGCATTCGCCTTTTTTTAATTTGACAAAGGCCCCGCCTGCACCGAGCTTGATGATGACTGTTTGTGTGATTTCGCTCTGATTCAGGTAAAAGTCGGCAATTTCTTCGGGTTTCTCAAGGCCTGTCAGTGTCTGGCCTTCTTCGATGCCGGGCATGACGATTTCACCTGCTTTGGCTAGTTCGTTGATAATCCGGCACATTTTTTCTTTCGAGTCCCAGAGGGAGGGGCGCAGGTTGGGGTCAAATGCTGTGTGGATGCCGCGCTCGAGCAGTTTTTCTACAAAATAGCTGTAGGTTTCACGCGCCTGCAGCGAAATGGCTGGGAAGACGCCTGATAAATAGGCCCATTTGATTCCTGAGAAATCGATGTCGTCAATGGTCAGCTTGTCCATATGAGCAGCAGCTGAACCTCTGCGGAAATAGTAGGTTGATGGGTCTCCGCGGTCTACGAGCTCTTTCAGGTAAAAGCCTGTCCAATGTATGGAATGACGGCTGATGTAGCGGTTTCCAACCTGATACTGGGCAATTTTTTCAATCGCATACTCGCCGAAGGGGTCTTCGCCCACCATGGAGACGTACTCTGTTGAGTGCCCCAATCGCGCTGCGCCTATCATCACATTGAGTTCTGCGCCGCCGAGGCTTTTGCTGAAGTTTTCGCTCTCGACCAGTCCGGCGTTCAGGTCTTTTGAAGCCAAGACTACTAAAGGTTCTCCGATTGTAATTAGTTCTGCCATTAGACACTCTCCAAAAATGAGTTAATGAGGGTCAAATCTTTGAGGATGAGGTCGTGATTTTCTGCCGGATACTCCAGCGCAATCGGTTTAGCCTTCGGCAGGCGCTGAAGGATACGACGCCATGGCAATTGGCCTGTGTCTAAGCGCACAGCATCAAATTTTCCGTCAATCGACTTCATATCTTTGACATGAATGTATTCTGTGTATTCAGATAGGATTTCCGCCGCAAGCAATGGGTCTTCGCCTGCTGCCAGCCAGTTTCCGCTGTCAAAGGTAAAGTCAATTGCTAATCCATTTTTATGCACTGCGTCCAAAAACTTTTTTATTGGCCGAATGGTTCCGTTCTCTTGAGACTGGTCATTTTCCACACTGATTTGAACCCCCTGTAAGAGATATGATAACAGAGTTTCAGACAAATTTCCAGTGAACGCCTCATAATTGCCAATATTTAATTTTAAACGCCGCACCTTGAGGGCTTTGGCCTCAGTCAGATAGGAGGCGAGTTTCGGATTCAAGCAGCCGTCAGACAGAAAAAGGACATCTGGTACACTGAGATAAAGGCTGATGTCGTGGGCTCCAGCAGTTTCAGCAAGCTGCGGAATTTCTTCTGTCAGGTCACGAAAATATTCCTGACGGACTTCTACCGTGTGAAAGCCTAAGCCGGCAGACTCAATCAAAAGCTGGTTCTGCCCTGCTCCTGCTTTCCACTCTTTTTCAAATAAGAGTAAATTTGCACAAATTTGCGATTTTGTTTGATTCTGATTATTCCCCATCTGGCTGCTTTCCAATGTATGCTAAGATTCCGCCGTCAACATATAAAACATGACCGTTGACAAAGTCTGAAGCGTGTGAGGCGAGGAAAACTGCCGGTCCCTGCAGGTCTGAGGTGTCGCCCCAGCGTGCAGCCGGAGTTTTAGCAACAATGAAGCTGTCAAAGGGATGACGTGAGCCGTCTGCACGTTTCTCGCGCAAAGGTGCGGTCTGAGGGGTAGCGATATAACCAGGGCCAATCGCATTACACTGAATATTATATTGTCCATATTCTGAAGCAATGTTGCGCGTCAGCATTTTCAGCCCGCCTTTTGCAGCAGCATAGGCAGAAACCGTTTCACGGCCGAGTTCCGACATCATGGAGCAGATATTGATAATTTTCCCGCCGCCTCTTCTAATCATGCTTGGAATCACAGCCTTAGACATGATGAACGGGCCATTTAAATCAACATCTATCACTTGACGAAAATCCTTCGCTGACATTTCAATCATCGGAATACGCTTGATAATGCCGGCATTGTTGACCAGAATGTCGATTTCACCTACTTCCTCTTCAATCCGTTCAATGCTCTGAGCGACAGCTTCTTCGTCTGTGACGTCGAAAATATAGCCGTGCGCGTCAATGCCTGCTTCCTTGTAGTTTGCCAGGCCGCGGTCAACATTCGCCTGATTGATGTCATTGAAAACGATGGTCGCTCCAGCAGCCGCATAAGCCGTTGCCAGTGCGAAGCCGATGCCGTAGGTAGCACCTGTTACAAGTGCGATTTTGCCTTTAAGGCTAAAGTCTTTCATTTCAAAAGTCATTTTTCTTTTTGGGAATCATGGAGCTGCGCGCTATTTGCGGTAGTACGTGCACATCTAGCGCGCAGCAAATGAATCCTCTCCTTTCTTTTAGTTAAAGTACCATTGTAAAAATGGGATTTCTCTGAGGACATTTCCCCTTGGACTCGCATTCGCCCAAGGAGCCATCCAATGAACAACCAGCGGAAACGGCTGGTTAGACCGCTTCCAGGAGGTTTATTAAACTATATTTTTTTACTAGTTGTTCATTTCAGCTCATTGATAGGAACAACGTCCATATCGTCATAGGTAATATTTTCGCCGCACATTGCCCAAATGAATGAGTAATTGCTCGTTGCGACGCCGTAGTGCACCGACCAGCTCGGGCTAATCGCCGCCTGCTCATTGTGCAGCACTAGGTGTTTCGTTGCATCTGGTCTGCCCATAAAATGGAAAACGGCGTCTTCCTCAGGCAATTCAAAGTAGATGTAGGCTTCCATGCGGCGCTCATGTGTGTGGCAAGGCATTGTGTTCCAGGAAGAGCCTGGTGCGAGCGATGTCAAGCCCATCTGCAGCTGGCAGGATTCACACTGATTAGGGTGTACATATTGATTGATTTTGCGCTTATTCATATGCTCGTCATCACCCGGTGTCAGTGGCGTAATGTTGGCCAGTGCAATCTTCTTGTTCGGGTATTTGTGATGTGCCGGAGCTGAAGCCACATAGAATTTAGCCGGATTAGCCGCATCGGCAGACTTGAACAGTACCTGCTTTGTCTCTTTGCCGATATAGTAGCCGTCCCGGTTAAGCATTTCATCTTCCTGACCGTCAATCACGATGGAACCTGGCCCACCGATATTGATGACGCCGAGCTCCCGACGCTCCAAGAAGTAATCAACACCGAGTACCTTGTCAAGTACGATTTCGAGAGGCTCAGCCGTCGGCATGACACCGCCGAAAATCAGCCGGTCATTGTGTGAATAAGTCAGGTGTGTCCAGCCTGGCTCAAAGATGAGTTCAACTGCAAATTCACGACGCAGCTCCTCTGTTGTAAATCTTTTGATGTCGCTCGGTGCATGCGTGTAGCGTGTTTCCATTGTTTGATTTGACATTATGTCCTCCATTTTGTAATAATTAGGTCGTCAATCGGTTTAGTGTATCGGTTTACTTATGGATATTATAACCGCTTTCATTCAGAATGTCAACTATAAAATCCTGCGTACAACAAAAAACAGCAGAAACTGCTGCTTTTTTGACGCTTCTATAATGACTGTCTAATATTTAACTTAGAATCCACACAAACCAGTTCCGGTTCCGACCGGCCATTTTCAATCTGCTCTAAAAGCAGACCAGCAGCTGTGTAACCAATCATCACCGGATCCTGCTCAATCGAAGTGATTCCAGGACTAATCAGCTCAGCCCAGGAACCGTCATCATAACCTGCAACACCTACTTTACTCGGGATTGTCATCAGATTATCATTTAAAAACTTGACTAAGCCATAGAGCAGAGAACCATTGAATGTGTAAATCGCAGTCTTGATGTTTTCTTCAATCAGCGAGCGAACTTCTTCCCAGATGCCCTCATCTTGACTGATAACGTCCCGAATTTCCGGTGTTTCCACTACCTTGATGTCAATATTGCTGCCGGAAAGTGCATTCAGCAGGCCTTTGTAGCGGTTAATCCGGGGAGACGACTTCTTAATAGGCGGCGTAACCACAATCACGCGCTTATAGCCTTTTTCTTTAATCAATTCGCCGAGATTTCTGGACTGGACAAAATTGTCTGAAACCACGGCAGGCCAGCGGAGCGGCTCAACATAGCGGTCAAACTGAACAACCGGGATTCTATCTGCAATACTGGCATCATAATCCTGAGAATTCTCGCCCAGCGGCTGTATAATCAAACCGTCAATCTGCTCATCAATCAGCCGCTCAATATTTGATTCTTCCCGTTTTTTGCTCAAGTCAGAGTCCAAAATGATGGTCTGATATTCTGTCGTTTTCAGACGATCCATGATTCCCTTAAGAATTCTAGAATTATAAGAGTTGGAAATATCCGTCACCGCGATGCCGATAACTGAACTGTATTTTGCTTTTAAAGCTCGAGCCTGACGATTCGGCCGATAATCAAGTTCCTTAATCACGTCCTGAACACGCAGGCGTGTCTTTTCTGACATACCTTCGTATTTTCCGTTCAAAAAGCGTGAAACTGTCGTTTTTGAAACCTTTGCGAGCTTTGCTATATCGTTGATTGTGACTGCTTTGTTCATTAGGGATATTATACACTAAAAAGGGATTTCATGCTCTTTTTTTAGATTAACAAATTTCAAAAACAAAATCATCAGTCAGTTTCCATATGCTCATAAAGATACTCCAAATCCTTAATATCCTCTTGCAGTTTCTGTCCAATATTCGTGTCCTTGACGCGTTTACGATTTTCGACTTGGTCAACCAGGCGAATGGATGAAACGATGTCAACGCCTTTTTCAACTGCGTCTTCGATGCCTTTGAAGGCTTGATGCGCTACGAGCAGCATGCCGAAGCTGTTGTAAAGCAGGGTGTAGCCTGCAATTCCGGTTTGTCCTTGATAGGCTTTGGAAAAGCCGCCGTCAATGACGATGAGGCGTCCGCCGGCTTTGACTGGGTTTTCTCCGTCTTTTTCTTTGACGGGGGTGTGGCCGTTGATAATATGGCCGTTTTCAGAGAGGTCAAAGGCCTGGAGGAGGCTGGTTACTACGGTTTCATCATTTCTTAAGCGATAATAGGGATTTTTCTTTTCAATATGCGTTTTTTTGTCTTTGATATAATAACGCTCGAAGGTGGTCATGGCTTCTTTTCCGAAGAGCGATGAGCATTCGCCGACCCAGAGGTACCAGAGTAAGTCTGTCGCCAGGTCATTGTCTTTTTTGGGATTTTTAAAGCTTTCGCGCACTTTTTGTTCAAAAAAGTCCAGCAGAGCCTTGCCTGAATAGGATTTCCCGTCCACTCGAAATGACTTGAAATCACCGTTTTCATGCAGGGGAATGCAGCCGTGAATCAGCAGGTTGTCATTGTAGCAAAGGTAAATTGAGCCTTTTCTGAGCAGAAAATTGATGTGCCGGCGGAGTTTTTCTGAGCTCTGGAAACTTTGCATCAGTTTTTTCAGGATTTGTTCTTCTTCGTCTGTTAATTTTTCTGGTTCTTTCGGGTCAATGGTTGGTGTCTGAAGGTTTTCCAGCGGATAAATTTCGTCGCCGAGTTTGATTTCTTGTTTTTCATAATCGATTTTATGCAGTAAATCACGCGCTTCGAGTCCAAAATCCGGCCGGCGCTGAATCAGCTGGGATTCTAGCTTGAACTGTAAAATGGAGGTGGCCTGCTGCAGGACGTTCAGAATTTTCTGCTCATGTGAAGTGATTTTCATCTGTTCATCGGCATCCAGCTTGGGGCTGAAAGCTGCTGAGGGCTGGTAATATTTCTTGGCATAATCAATCAGCGGCCGCACATTTACACCGTAACGGTCTTCAATGATGTCTAGATTCCCATAACGGGCGCAGATTCTTACGACGTTCATCATGGCCAGGCGCGAGCCTGCGAGCATTGCCATCCAGACGATGTCGTGGTTGCCCCACTGGATGTCCACTGAGGGCAGTGTCATGAGCCGGTCGATAATCAGGTCGGGATAGGGGCCGCGGTCGTAGATGTCGCCCACGACGTGCAGGTGGTCGATTGTCAGGCGGCGCACGGTGTTTGTCAGTGCCTCTATTAGAGCCGGGGCCTGGTTCAGTGTGATGATTTTTTGGACAATTGAGTCGAAATACTCTTTTTTCTCGGCTTCGTTCCCGACTTCGTCCAGCAGTTCTTCAATGATGTAGCTGAATTGCGGCGGCAGGGCTTTGTGAATTTTTGACTGGGTATATTTCCCGCCGACTAGCTCTAGAACTTGCAGGAGCTGAATGATGGCTTTTCTGTACCAAAGGGGTAGTTTTTTGCGCGGCAAACTTTCCTGGACACGTTTCAGCTTCTCTTTGGGGTAATAAATCAGAACTGCTAGTTCGGTGACTTCTGCAGGGGAAAAGTCCGGAAAGCATTCTTTGATTTTCTCTTTAATCCCGCCGGAGCCGTTTCTGAGGACGTGGTCAAAGGCTAGAAATTCGCCGTGCAGGTCGCTCATGAAATGCTCGGTGCCTTTGGGCAGTTCACAAATCGCGCTGAGGTTGATGATTTCTGTCAGGACGTTTTCTCTGGTTTGATATTTTTCTTTGAGCAGTTTGTAGTATTTGCTGTCCATCTTACCCCTTTTCTTGGTCTGAGACTATTATAACAAAAAAATTAGAAAGCGGTTACTCCAATTCCCTATGAAATGGAAAATATGTTAAAATATAAAAATGGAAACTAAAAATGAAAATCTCCAGCTTTTTAAGAATCCTGGAATTGAGCCAAGTGATGAGAATATGCGGACAGTTTGGCCGCAAAATTCAACTGAAAAGTTTGATATGTATAAAAAGCTGCGTGAGCTTTTTGAAGCGGAAAACTGCGAGTTCCTCTGGCACTTCTATCGTGACGGCAATTGTTGGCTCTGCAAGGTCAATGACAAGAAAAAGCGCAAGACGGCTTGTTGGCTGTCTGTCTGGGAATTCGGGCTTAAGATTTCAATTTACTATCCGCCTAAAAAGTTTGAAGCAGAGTTTGTGGACAAAGACGGACTTTTTGTGTCTTTTCCAATCTCCTATTTAGAGGTCGCCGATGATTGGGGGAAATTGGTCCCGATTTTCATTGAGCTTCGGGCAGATGAGGCTTCTGGGAGTCTGGACAACCTGGAAAGAGTTGTTGCGCTGGCTAAAAGCCGGAATTTGAAGTAAAAAACCGCATTGACTGATAGTGGTACAATGTGGTCTTCAATTCTTTATGTGGAGCATTTCAAGCTTAACCGGAGGTCAATAGCTGAAAATACGGGCAGTACACGCTTAAGCCGAGGTTGCAGAGGTAATCAGCTTTTCACTAGCTGCTCCATCTCCGCGAGCACACTGCTCTTGTCGTTTGATGCGATTGTATAATCAGCTACGGTTTTCAGTGTATCCACAGCATTTTCAACCGCTACAGCCGTCCCTGCATGCTGAAGCATTTCAAAATCATTCATTTGGTCGCCGAAAGCCACGGTATCTTTGTTCGTCAGGTCAAAATGCTTCGCTAATACTTCGAGGCCGGTGGCTTTGCTGACGCCTGCCGGAATGATGTCGACTGCTCTATAACCCGAAGGTGTAGCGCGCGCAAATGGGACGTGCTGATTAATCCAGTCGGCACATTCAAAAATGTGTTCTTCGGGAAAATGGGTGGAAATCTTCAGCATCGCGTCGTCGATTTTGCTCAGCGAGTCCACTTTCTGGCTGTTCGCGTAATAGTCATTGATGAAATTATAATAGTCCTGCGAGACTGTCAGCGGTGCGTAAGCGCTTTTGAGGCCAGATATCATGAAGGACTCCATCGGGGTGTGCGGCATGAGCTGCAGTGCTCGGAGCAATTCCTCCATCTGTTTTTTGTCGAACTTCACGGCTAGGATGATTTCCTCGCCGATTGCGACGACTCCGCCATTTTCGGCAACAAAGGAAATTCTGTCTTTAAAGGGCGCAAAGAGTTCCTGAAGCGCCAGCAGCTGGCGGCCGGATGCGGCACAAAATAAGGCGCCGGCTTCATCAAACCTTGTCAGCAGTTCTTCCAGGCGCTTGACATCATAGGTCCGGTCATCACGCAGAAAGGTGCCGTCCATGTCGGTGGCGAAGATTTTTTTGATTTTGCTCATGTTAATATTATAGCAAGCTATGAGTAAAAAAGCGATTGAAAAGAGGAAATTTTTATTTCGCGTGAAACCGAGTTTAGCCCTTGTAATAGTAACTTGGGTGAAAACGCCCTGTCGGCGGGTAAAACGAGTCCTTGAAATAGACGAAGCCTAACTTTTCCAGCACTTTCCTTGATGCAAGATTATCCGGCGCATGTCCGGCATAGATTCGTTTGTCAGGGAACTTGCCGCGGGCATATTCTAAGACCGCTGAACCTGCTTCATAGGTGAAGCCTGCGCCCCAGAACTTTTTGCGCAAATGAAAACCCATTTCCAAGTCATCTCCGCCCTCAGCTGAGAAAGGCCGAAAGCCGCAGCAGCCGATAAATTCATCATTTTCCAGATTAAAAATCGGATAATACTGAACCGCATGCTTCTTTTCGCTGGTCATCTCGGTTTCCAGGCGTTCAGCGACTTCCTGACTGGTTAGGGGACCGTCAGCATAGATAAATTTGGTCACGTCTGAATCCTGCCACAGCTGTTTTGCCAATGGAAAATCTGTTTCCTGCCATTTCGAGAAAGCAATTCGTTTACTTGTAAGAAAATATGTGTGCTTCATTGTGCATTGCGCCTCCTGGATTCTATATTTAATTATACAGTTAATTGACCCCGCTTGCTGAAAATTTGAGTTAGTTCTTGACAAGCACCGCCAAATTTGGTAAACTACACAAGTAACAATTTCAGCGGAAATGGCGGAATTGGCAGACGCGCAGGATTAAGGATCCTGTGGCCTACTTTGGCTGTGCGGGTTCAAGTCCCGCTTTCCGCAGTATGAAAGCATTGAGAGCATCGGTCTTTTTAGACTGGGTGCTCTTTTTCGTTCCTGGGTACGGCTTGGGTACGAGTCCTGCGCGTTTTTCCAAAGGGGTGAGACCTGAGATGAAGCCCTTAAGCCTGATTAGGATTGGGAGAACAGGCTCTCAAGTGAGACATCTTTGACCCGCGTTTTTCTGCGCGCAGGATTTCTCAGTCTGTTTTTGGAATATCCTATCACCTCTTTCGGCTGAGTATTTTTCCGCAAAAAATATATGAAAGGCACCTGTTATGAAACGAGGCTGCTGAAAAACTCAAGAATTTAGATTCTATCATCTGCACTTCACTCTTTTTTTACCGGGAAGCAGGTTCCAACAGTGAACCCCATTTTTCTCAGTCTTGTTTTTCTCTGCTTGACAGAGCCTTCGGTCCGGTTGAGTTTTTCTGAAAGCTGCAGA
Source organism: Lactovum odontotermitis (assembly GCF_054658595.1). Taxonomy (NCBI): domain Bacteria; kingdom Bacillati; phylum Bacillota; class Bacilli; order Lactobacillales; family Streptococcaceae; genus Lactovum; species Lactovum odontotermitis. Next base: position 16,323 of record NZ_BAAGGQ010000012.1, on the reverse strand, counting down.
TTGGTCATATACCACGAGGATTTAATGATGTAGTCATCCTCTTCCGGCGTGAAAGCATCAAGAATGATTTGCCTGGATTGTGTTTTTATTTCTAAAGCCTTACATTTTCGCTCTATCGCCGTCCAGCCCCGGTCAAAATATTGTGCCAGCTCTGCCGTGGTCATCTCTGCTGCCAGTACACGTAATTCTGCCTCCTCTTGTTTCGTCCATTTGCGGACAGAATAATCCCCTAATCCAAGCTTATACTTGGCTTGCTGGATGGCACTTCGTGTGCGTCCCATGATTTCCGCAATTTCTGGATTGCTCTTATTTTGAGCGGCCAATTCTTTCAGTTGATCATAGTCTTTTTTCTGCCAGGTTCTGGCAGATTTTAAGCCTAAAAGGTCTTTTTGTCCGCGAATGGAGCCTTGCGTGCGGTGCATAATAGCCGCAATCTCTGATTCCGTATGTGTCTCGAGTAGAACTTTCAGTTGTGCGTGTTCTTCTTTCGACCATTTCCCGTGCCTCAACGGTGCTGTCATTCGTATCCTCCTTGTTCAATTGCAAAAAGCGGACAAAGTCTCTGGCCGCTTTTTTTACACTTTTTATTCTTCCTGTTTCGGTTTCGCCCGTATCCAGGTCTTCGCCAGCACACCCAGAAGTATTCCGCCGACTAGGACGATAATCCAGCGCCAGTCAAAGGCTTGTGTGCTTTCCTTAGCTTTCGGCGTGGTGTCTTTGGCCGCAAGCGGTTTGGCGAGAAAGTCGAAGATATTGCCGGTATTGGCGTTGGTGTCACGGGTGTTCGCAAGGATGGTCTCAAAGTTGGCGTAGTAGTCCTGCGTGTTCTTGAAGTCGTTTGCCCCGGTGGTGAGGAGGCTCCCTGTGTTTGCGATGACGCTCTTGGCTGCGGTCTGTGTCTGGGTCACGGTTTTAACCATCTGCTCAAACTGGCCGGCGTTGCTCTTGATAATCTGCGCGCTGGCGGCTGTGCCTTTCGCCTGAGCGGCACTGCTGGTCATCATGCCTTTCAGCGTCTGGTAGAGCGTCTCACCGCTGGTCTTGTCATAATAAAGGACATCTTCTTCCTGGCTGTCTGCCTGCCAGGGCTTCTCTTCCATTACCTTTGTCTCGTTCTCTTTCCAGTTTTTGTACTCGTTGTCTAAAGTCTCGGCTGTCTGTCTGTACCACTGGTCAAGGTCGCTGATGATTTGGGAGAAATAGTCGCCCGGTAAGGCTTCATCCAGTGTGCTTTTGTCTTTCTGCAGTCCTGACAGTACTTTGGAAAGTGCCTCTAATGTCTCGGTAACTGACGTGATGTTGGAGGCGCCTGCCTTCATGAACTGGTCGACATCTTCATCGCTCAGGCGCTCAGCGGTCTGGTTCTGGTCCATGTTGCCGTACATTTTGTAGACGGATTTCGCATCGGCGCTGCCTTCAAAGTCTGTAATGCCTGTCATGTCGCTGTAAGTGACGCCGGGTGCGCCGTAGAGAAAGGCAATCAGTGCGCTCGCGGTGTCGATGTTGTCCAAAAGTGCCCGGATGGTGCCGAACGAACTGCCGCCTGCATAGTCTGAAATCGGCTGGGCGGGAATCAGGCCGAAGCTGTCCGTGCTGGACTGAACATTGTTTCCTGCACTGTCGCTCGTGCTGGCTGTGACGCTGGTGAGACCTGCGGCGCTTTCTGCTTCCGTGGCTGTGACTTCATAAGTTATTGTGAAAGTTTTAGATGGGCCTGTCTCTGCCGGCACTTCAATCTCTTCGCCGGTTTCAGGATCTGTCGTCATTTCAGGGGCTGCGGCTGGATTCTCTAAAATAAGGACATCGGGACTTGTCACCGCAAGAGGGCTGCCTGTTTCATCTGCAGCACTGATGAGTGCAGCGCTGCCGTTATCAGCTTGAAGGGTGAGGACGTAACTTTCTCCTGCCGGCACTGTGACTGTCAGCTGTTTGGTGTAGGTCGGAGCTTCGCTGCTTTTATCCGGAACGTCCTTGAAGTCGACGCTGCCTGTGTTAAGTCCGTAGGCTGACGCATAGTTTTTGAGAACAGAGAGTTTTTCATTGATGGCCGCCTGCTCGCTGGAGCTGAGAGAGCCGTTTGAAACAAGCGCATCTAAGAGCGGCGCATACTGGCTGCTCTCAACGGAGACCTGGCTGAGCAGTGTCGAAAGACGGCTCTGGTAGCCTTTATCCAGATTGTCTGTTGTTTTAAAGGAGCTCGAGATTTCTTTCGCCAGGGCGGTGCGCGCATTGGCGGTGGTTTGGAGGCTGGTGAAGTCGGTGTCCTCAGGCGTCGGGCTGGTGTCTGACGCGAAGAACTCGCTGTACAGGTCTTTTTCCAGCCCTAAAAGCGTGGTTTGTTTTTCTGTCAGGCTGTCAATCTGTGTGCCGATGTCGCTGCTCGTGTCGGTGATGCGGGTATTGTAGGCGTCAATCTGCGCTTTCAGCTGGGCAAAGAGTCCGGCTTCACTGCCGCTTTCATCGGTTGTGTCAAACTGCTGCAGGGCCTGTGTGGCTTTGTTATAAGCCTCGGTGTACTGCTTGTAGTAGAACTTCTGGTCGGACTCGGCCTGGCTGGTGAGTGTCTTGTTGGCATTGGTCAGGTTGGTGTCGATGATTTTTTTCTGGGTGTCAAAGTAGCTGGTCAGGTTGGGGAGCTGTTTATTCAGGTCATCACTGTAGGCGCCAAGCATTTTTGTGACGTTTCCGGTGAAGGTGTTCTGGGCGTCAATCCAGCTGTCATTCTGTGTTTTCAGGCTGTCTGAAATCGTCACGACGGAGCTGTAGCCCTGGTCGGTCGTCTGGAAAGGCCCGTAGACCTGAGTGTTCAGCTTATTTAGAATATTTCCCTGGCTGTCCACGACACTGCTCATGTTGTTCTGCGCGTCTGCGACATTGCCTGCGACGGAAGCATAGTACATCTTGACAATGGAGGTGTTGAAGTTGTAAAGGACATCAACAATTTTGTCCTGCAGGCGTTTGTCGGTCAGCGCGGAGTCGGTGTTCTGGACTTTATAATCGACCTGAGCTTTCTGCGGGTCAAGCGCCTCGAGGGTCAGGAGATTGCTTGAGAAATTCTGCGGGAGGTAAATCACCGCCTGGACAGAGTCGTCTTTATACGCTTTACTTGCGACACTGCGGGTGACGACCTGCCAGTTGTACTTGTTATCGTTGGAGACGGCATTGATAAAGGACTGGCCGAAGTTGTAGCTCTTGTCATTGAAAGCGGCCGGCTGATCTTCATTAACCAGGGCGATAGTCGGCTTTGCGGTCTGCGGCTTTTTCTGCAGGAGCTGGGTAAGGGCAAAATAGACGCAGCCGGCACAAATCAGCAGGAAAACAATCACGCCTGTCGCTATCAGGCGGAATTTCCGCATTTTTCTGTCGAAGACTGCCCAGAGGACTTGGGATTGTCTGACTTCTTTCTTTATCATATGTTTTACTCCTAACTGCCTTTTTTATTAATCAGAACATATGGCGTCTGAATAAATGATTTCTATTTTTTGTTTTGTCATGAAAAACTTGCAAATTCTGGAGAAAGGCACTCCTTTTGTATCGCCTGACGGATTTCCCGGTGGTTAAAACCTTGGACATCACGTTCAGCCAGAGTATCCTGCTTCCAGCAATCTTTGAAGAGACTGGCGTACACTGAGACGAGTTTCGCCCATACCCTTATAGGCTTTGCGGCCTGTAAGCAGAGAAGTTCCAGCATCCGCCACGCTGGTTGCCAGTGGCGAAACAATGAAGTTCGTTCCAATGGCCGCAATACCGAAGACAACTTCTTTATTTAATCGTGTTGTTTGGCAGAAACTGAACTAAATCAATAGGTTCTTTAACTGGGATGATTTCAACTTCTGAGACATCGACATGTTTCACCCAACGCCCCACTTCATTAGTGAAACCTTCAATGTTGGTTCTGGCCTTTGCGCTATAGTCATTTGTACCTGCAAATAATGTGATTAGGGGATATTTTGACACAGAAGCTCCAAATCGTTCGTCTTGATAAATTGCTTCATAATGCAGACTGTAGGCGTTTGATACAAGTTCCAATTTCTTTTTTGTATCAATCAAGAATTTATAATACTCTTGATTCCTAAAATTTTTCGCTATAGTAAACCCATAATCAAGATACTTCTTATCAGTTTCTGTGATTCCATAGCCTTCTTGAAATCCGATCAGAGAATATTCTTTACCGGTAGGTAAAAAAGTGACATACTTATCTGCTTCTTTGTACTGTTTTGTCATCTTAAATCTATCCATCGTTGACCTTCTGCATTAATCCGCATTCTTTGGCAGAAATTGAGATAGATTAATAGGTTCTTTGACTGGGATGATTTCAACTTCTGAAATATCGATATCTTTATCCCAATAAAATTTATCCATTCTTTGAAATCCTTCAACTTCATGGTCACTACGCAAGGTTACAATCGTATCACCCGGATTAAACAAAGCTCCCATCCGGAAGTTTTCAATCGCCTGTTGAATCGCCTGATTCAAGGGCGCATGTACTTCACCAATGTAGGCCCGCATCGCGTCTGCGCCCTGGCCCTTAATCGTGTCTGTCCCTGCAAGCAGACTCATCACCTGGCTGAGGTCACTCAGCGGCTGACTGCGGTTCAGAAGCCCTCTGGCCACCCGCTCTGCCAGATCGGTCAGCGAATCATAATAAAGCTCGTCATTGCTCATTAACTGGCCTCCTCTATCGCCCATGCTCTTATAGACTTTGCGGCCCCCCGTAAGCAGAGAAGTTCCAGCTCCCGCAAAGGTGCCGACATCTTCCGCCACGCTGGTTGCCAGTGGCGAAACAATGAAGTTCATTCCAACAGCTGCAATACCGAAGACAACTTCTTTATTTAATCGTGTTGTTTGGCAGAAACCGAGCTAAATCAATAGGTTCTTTGACAGGGATGATTTCAAATTCTGAAACATCGACATGTTAAAGACTAAAGAACTTGGAAAGATAGACACTGAGCTCTGGTTTTATGAATGATGTAACTTTTCTAGAAAGGCGTCATAATCCCGATGTTGTTTACTTAGAAGCTGCTGGTGTTCTTCATTCATCTCTGCCAGTTTATGGCGAGAATCCTTCAGACGTTCGTCATGTAAATCTATTTGATGGTTATACTCATTCACGACTTCTGAATTATCAAATAATTCGTAATATCTCATCAATTCTTGAATGGAATCCGTTGCCGCCTCAAACGTCTTTTGGTAGCCAATCAGCTCATTTTCAAAATCATCTATTGCTTTTTGAGACTTTTGCCGTTCTTCACTCTGTTTTTCTTCAAATTGAGATAAGTTCATCGGACGGAATCAACTCCTTTTGAAAAATCTGAATTTGCGTTTATTTTTCCGAGCGCTTCAATTGCTTTATCACCTGCATTTCCTTGCAAGTTTTCTGAGGTTGTCTGCGAACTGGCTTGCAGTATCTGGTTAAAGATACTTTCATTAGAGTTGATGCTCGCTCTCAATGGTAACGTAGAAATCGCATATCCTGCAACTGCTGCGCCAGGAATAATCCCTCTGGCCATGGCCAACGCGAATTCCCTCATTTCTTTTTCAAACATTTTATAATCCTCCGAAAGCTGCCGCCCATGCGGCATCGTGTGCAACTTTATTTGCTGCGGTTGTGGTTAAGCCACTTGCGACAATCTGTATCTGTTCCCTTTTCTCGGAAACCATTCGGCCGACTTCCGCTATTGCACCTTTATCTACATGATAATCCACATCGCTCCGGGTTTCGGAAACTATACCCTCAACATCTCCAATCGTCAGTCCCATCCAGCCCAGTGAGCCTGCAACGGTCGATTCCACAACTGAGAGTGCTTCCTCCATATTAGGTACAATCTTATTGTTGGCAGTTTGAATTTCATCCAAATTTCCGTTGAGCGTGAGAAGCACAGAAGCAGCCCGGTCAATCGGATCTTTTATCAGAAGCACACGCCCAACGGCTGCTCCACTCCCGCCACCTAGAATCTTCACCGCAAGTTTTCCTGAATTGTTTAATATGGAATATAGAAACGAGCCAACTTGATAAGCAGGAGAAGATTTCAAGTAGTTTCCCATAAGTTTTTCAAGCGCTTTATCCCCATTTGTTTTCTTTGAAAAAATTCCGTTAATCGCTGATTCCGCCCAGGATAAAACAGGCCCAAGATTGGCAACCGTCCCAACAATACCGGCTTTGTTAAAGGAGTTTTGCACCTCTCCCCAAAATTGATTGTCTTTGACAATATTGCCATTTTTATCCACTTCAAACGAACCTTGATAGTGCCCTTGAACGCCGACAATTGTTCCTATTGCCCAAGAGAATCCATCGAATTTCCCATCATTATTTTCCCCGCTTCCTTTTGCAAAAACTTTTTTACCAATTTGCGGCACCTTTACGGGCTGATTAGGAATCTGATCATTCCACTGAACAAAATTCGTTACATTGGCATCTTTGACCTTTAAACGTTCTGACGGCGTAAGCATGTTGTAAGCACTTGGTGCGCTGAATACAACTCCTTTTGCCTCATATCTTACAGCTTCATAGCTGGCAAGTGCTCCCCCTAGAGAATGTCCTGTAAAAGTCACTTGATTCATGTCTACACCTTTAAGCACACCTGATTTTTGCTGCTCTTTCAGCCATTTATCTGCGTCTTTGAATTGTGAGTCTTTTGTATAACCTTCTGCACTGTTTAATCCCAAGTCTGTATCCCAGTCTTTTGCGCCGTCAGTTCGCTGGCTGACATCGGGATTCAGCATGCTCGTGTCCATATCCTGGCTGCCGCGGAAAGCGACGACTGTCTGGCCATCTACTTTTACTATAGAGGCTTGGAGACCATTGCTTTCAAATTTTGCAGTATTTTCCGATGTTGAACCAATGACCTTCGCTTGAGTATCCGTACCTAATTTATCATTAACAGAATATTCCGAATTCTGGTACACTCCCTTTGCTAAATCTAAAAATGTTGCCTCCGAAATAGTCATTTTTCTTTCTCCTCAAAGTATTGTTTTATTTGTTCAAATGTTATATCTTTATCAAAGCCTTGTAATTTTAGTTTATTTATATCGGTAAAAGTGAGGTAATAATTCCTTGAATCATAAAAGCCATTATAATCCCCTAATGCAGCTGGGTTCTCACTTGGCTCCGGATTTTTATACATACTATCTCCTTTTCCGCCTAAAACGCCTCCTTTTAATGGCTCTAAAGTTTTTTCATCAAGCCCAACACTAAAATTTATGGTCTTATCTCCATTTACCCATCCATTAATTGTTATACCTCCCGCTGGCGTTGTAGTGAGGCTTTTATCAAGTTTTACCTTAATGGCACCATCATTCTCATTAAAGTCATAATCAAACGTAACTGAATGAATGCCACTATAATTCCACTCCAGACTCTCAATAATCTCTTTTTTACTTTCCTCAAGGTTCTTTTTGAGTTCCTTTTGCTTCGCCTGTTGGACTGCTTGGTTATCCATATATATTTTTCCTCCGATTCCGCCGAGTGCGACGATAATTATGATGATAATACTTAATAAAATTGCAAGTTTTCTCTTTTTGGGGTTCATACTTTCACCTCATAAATATAAGATTTTCGAACAAATCCGTTCCCCGTCAGTTCGCTGGCTGACATCGGGATTCAGCATGCTCGTGTCCATATTCTGGCTGCCGCGGAAAGCGACGACTGTCTGGCCATCTACCTTGACAACAGAAACTTGGAGACCATTGCTTTCAAATTCTTTAGCATGTGTTTTTGTGGGCGCAATTACAGTAATGGGATTGTTTTTATTCCCAAGATTACCACCTACTGCATACTTTGAGTCTTTGTACTCGTTAGTAGCTATCTCTAAAAATGTTGCCTCTGAAATACTCATTTTGATTTCTCCTTGAAATATTGTTTTATCTCTTGAGCCGTTATAAGTTTAGTGAAACCTTTCTCTTTTAAATCTGATATATCAGGAAGAGTAAGCCACACATGACTTTCATTGCCAGATTTATAGAGTTTACCTAACGTTCCACCTGTATCAGAAAAACTCCCCCCGGCTTCTCCATAACCAATTTCTCCTACAGTGGCTAGAGGGTCAGATTTAGGTTTAAGAGTCTCTACTTCTAAATCACATTCAAAAATACACTCCTCATCCCCATTAACCCATCCATTAATTGTCAACCCTCCCGCAAGAGTCTCTGTTAAGCTTTTGTCAAGTGATACTCTTTGTACACCGCTTCCGTCCCATCCACCATAGTCAAATGTTACTGATTGAATGTCAATATAATTCCACTCAAGTAACTCTGTCACTTCCTTCTTAGTTTGAATAAGTCTTTTTTCAAGTTCTTCCTGTTTTTCTTTTCGGACTGCTTGGTTATCCATATATATTTTTCCTCCTATTCCGCCAAGTGCGACGATGATTATGATAATAATACTCAATAAAATTGCAAGTTTTCTCTTTTTGGGGTTCATACTATCACCTCATAAATATAAGATTTTCGAACAAATCTGTGTTCCAGTCTTTTGCGCCGTCAGTTCGCTGGCTGACATCAGGATTCAGCATGCTCGTGTCCATATCCTGGCTGCCACGGAAAACAATCGTTGTCTGTCCCTGCCCTTTGACGATTGAAGCTTGAAGACCGTTGCTTTCAAAATCTGTGCCATGAGTTGAAGCTGCGACATCTTTTCCACCTAAATTGGTTGAGTAACTGGCCTTTTTAGGATAATCAGGATCAGGATCCTTATACCCTTGTATTGCCATCTCTAAGTATTCACCTTCTGTATATGTCATTTGCCTTTCTCCTCAAAATATTCTTTTATTTGTTCAAAAGTAATATTTTTTGTAAAACCTTGCTTTTTCAAAATTTTAATATCCGTAGGTGTCAAATAATAATTTTCTGGTGACTGATTGCGTCCAGCAGTTAATGGATGTGGATTTTTGTACAGAGCATCTGTTAACATGGGATAACCGCCATAACGTCCATCAAGTTCCAATGTAGCAGGTACTAAATTAGCATCAAAACCTAAATGTTTATTATCATTAATATAACCGTAAATACTCATCCCTCCTGCTGGGGTCGTTGTCAAACTTTTATCAAATGGTACTTTAATTTCTCCTCCTTTTGAATAATCCCCGTTGTATTAAAATGTAACTGATTGAACATCTTTATAGTTCCACATCAATAGTTCAACAATCTCTTCTTTACTTTTTTCAAGGTTTTTTCTGAGTTCTGCTTGTTTTTCCCTTTGTTCCGCTTGGTTATCCATATATATTTTTCCTCCTATTCCAATGAGTATTACAATAACTAAACCAATACTACTTAAGATAATTGCTAATCTTTTCTTATTTGGTTTCATACTCTCTTCTCTTACCTCGTCTCCGTTTTTCCAAGAATAAAATCTTCCATATGCTCTTTCTTCCATGCTTCAAGCATTTCAAGATATACCCGATCGTCTTCATTCTGAAGGCCTGTAAACACAACTTCACGAATATCTCCCTGATTAAAATAGTAGCTGTTTTCTGGATCAAACCCTTGAGGATAAAACCCGCCTAGATAATCGTAATATGCAGATTTCGACTCTTTGTCTTTCATTTCTACAAGCTGACCTCGCGCCAAAATGACAACCATTGCTGTCCCCTCCTCGAGATACGCTACACTCCCAACAGGTAATAAATCTGTTTCATTCTTCTTCATTTTCGTTTTCTTCCTCGTTTTGTTCTATTTTTACCAGGCGAATCTTTGAAACTTTGTGACCATGCCAATAATAACCCTCATCGCTTTCAAGATAAGCTTCTTTTCCAACGATTCGCTGGACTAAATTCTGATCTGTTATACGCATCAAAAGCATACCCTCTTTGTAATTCGACTTGATAAATGTTACTTTTGCATCAATTTTAAACAGCCATTTCTGTGTACAGCTGATTACTATGTGTTTTCCTGACTCATACCCGTTTTTCAACCATGCAAGTGCTGTTTCATCTGGTACCAGAGGGAGATAATGCTCTGCGCTCATGATATAGATAAGCGCCGGATTTTCAGAAGTAACGGCTTCTATGACAGTCTGTGCTTCTGATAAGTTCGATTCGCTAAAGTACTGAACGTTTTCTTGTATTTCAAATTGCTTTAGCAGATTCTCCGGATCGATTACAATTAGTTTCAGTGCTTTAATCAGATGAGAAGACAACTCTAAGCGCTCGTAAAAGGAAACCTGCTGCTCTTCATCTTCGTAGTTGAGTAAAAAGAACTTGTTTGACAGTGTTATTCCCATTGGCATGGCACTGTTCATATCATAACCCATTGGTAAAACCATCTTTTGTGTTAATCTTGTAACTTTCGGATCATTCACAAAATCATAAGGAAGAACTTCATTCGGTACCATCGGAATAGGGAGTGGCCGCTTTCCTTGCCATCTGCGATCAAGCTCTCTGATTTCTTCTTCAAGAGCACCTAGGATCTGACTTTCATTCTCTCCTTCCTTGGGAAGGTAAACTTGAACCATTCGAGGCACACCTACCACCACCTGTCCTCTTCCTAAAACCTCTTGAGCCTGTAGACGCTCTTTTCCGAAAAGTGATATTAGTTCATCCTGATTTAAGAGATATAAAGCAATTTTTGTTTGAATATTGCTTTGCATACTCATTTTCACAACACCTGCACGATTCGCAGTTAAAATGATATAGATACCTAGGCTTGCCCCCTCACGCAGAAGCTGCGAAATTAGAGAATCATACTTATCCCTTGCATTCCCTTCACTTTCTGCGATTGTATCGTAGTTATCAAGAACAACAACCTGCATGGGTAATGAACCCGCCTCATACTTGCTGTTATACTGATTAATCGTAGCTACTTGAGCTTTAGTAAATAATTGTTTCCGCTGACTGAGCTCCTTTCTAATTCTGCCAAGGAGCTTGTCAGTTTTTTCAGTATTGTCAGCTGTTGTGATGTCAATAGTGTGTGGGAGTCCTTTTAAGGGAAGCAGGCCGTTTGTCCCGAAATCCATGAGATAAAACTGAACCTGTTCCGGCGTGTTCTGCCGTGCCAGGTTCATGACCAGGGTCTGGAGAACCGTTGACTTGCCGTAGCCGGGACTCGAGAAAATCGCCGTATGGCTGGCTTTCTCAAGGTCAAACAGATATTCTTTCTGGAGCTGCTCGCTTGGAATATCCATTAAGCCCAGCGGAATGCACAAATTTCTCTCTGCCGTCTGTCTGACAAGAGGCGTCGCAAGGCGCGTCTCCAGATTCGGCAGCCAAGGCTTCGCAGGCAGCGTCAGACCAGAGGCCTGAAAGACTTTCCCGACCTCCTCAATCACCGCCTCCAGCTGCGTCGGAAGCTCACTCGCGTCCTGCCCCTGCACCACCTCTTCGCCCGGGTCATAGACGACTTCGGCCTGACCTAAATCGGTAATTCTATAAATCCGCTCGTCTACTTTTTCTGAGACCACCGCGTTCGGATTGTACGGCACACCTGCGTAGCCGCTCTGGAAGAGTTCATAGACTTCATTTTCACCGACTTTCAGATAACCGCGCCCGGGCTGTGTAATATGCGCCGCATCATGCGTCTTCAGAAGCTCGTTCGAGTCCTGCTCGCTCGCCATCTTCAAGGCAATCTTACTTCTGGAGTTGGCTTCAATCTGGTCATTAACCACGCCTGACGGCTTCTGCGTCGCAAGAATCAGATGCACACCGAGCGAGCGCCCGATACGTGCCACCGAGGTCAGCTCGTCCAGAAACTCCGGCACGTTGGCCTTTAATTCCGCGAACTCATCCGACACTAGAATCAGGTGCGGAATCGGCTGTTCAGGGTAATTCACGTCAGGCTTGTTTTCATGGCGCCGCTTATAAAGACTCATATAGGCATTAATATTATTCACGCCGAAGGCCGCAAACTCGCGCTGGCGCTTTTCAAGCTCTGCCTTGATGCTTGCCAGTGCCCGCTCGGTACCTGCCCCGTCTAGATTCGTAATGGCGCCCATGAAGTGCGGGAGCTTCTCCAGCGTATTGGCAATCCCTCCGCCTTTCCAGTCAATGATGAGCATCCCGATGTCCTCAGGTGAGAAGTTCACCGCCAGCCCCAGCAGATAAGTCGTCAGGAATTCGGATTTACCGGAGCCTGTGGTACCGCCGACTAAAGCATGCGGCCCATGCACGCGTTCGTGCAGGTCCCAGTACATGTACTCTTTTTTTCCGCGCCAGCCGATCAGCGATTTTATTGACTTGTTCGGCTCGGCCTCCTCCCAGCGTTCACGGATGTTCAGCTCTTCTACAGTCTTCACCTCATACTGCTCAAGCAAAGACAGACTTTCAGGAATCGCGTTCTTCTCAACCTCGACATGGTGAAGATTCGTCAGCCGCCGCAGCGTCCGCTCCAGGTTCGGCAGAGATTTATAGGGCAGGAAAGGCGATGCCAGATAAAGGCTGTGGTCATTGACAATCTCGCCCGCCCCCTGATTCTTATAGTCAATTAATGCCGTGACTGTTTCAGGCAGGAGTTTCTGATCCTCTTTCGCCCAGATGACCGTCACACCCAGCTCTGACATGTCTTCTGCCAGAAACTCGTTAATCCCGTGACCTGCCAGATAGGAATCGTCAAAAATCGTCAGAAGATAGTGCGGAGAAAACTGCGGCTTCTCCTTGCCCGCCTCCTGAAGCAGCTGTTTCCTCCGGTTCAGCAGCTGATAAAAACTGCTCAGGACAATGTCGCGCGTCTTTGCATCGTGAATCAGACCCCGCATCCCCAGCTCCTGAAGCCTGAAATGCGGAAGCAGACGCCAGCGCCCCCAGTCTTTCCGGTAGTCCTTTTCAGGCACCAGGCTGATGAAGTTGACATCCCGGTAAGACTGGAAAAAGGCAGCCTGTAAAAGAAGGTTCTCGACCGCCGTCTTGAGCACCGGATAAGTCCCGACAAGACCCAGTGTCTGACCAGGCAGATTCAGTGTCACCGGTACCCCGCGCTGGGTCTGGTAAAACTCTGTCAGCTTGCGGACACGCTCTGAGAGTGCATCCGTCTCGCGGGCACTGAGGTCGTTCGTGACCGTCAGATGCGACGGCTGCTCACCTGTCCCGAGAGACACTTCCAGGAAGTCTTTGTTATTGGTCATCCGTTCATAAATGCGGGAGTCATAGACTTCAATCATTTCAGAAAGCGCCTGAGGCGACGGCTGTCTGAAGTTCAGAACTTTCGTCTCCTCTTTGTAGGCCTTTCCGATGTCGCTGCTTACATTAATCAGGTACACGTCATAGTTCTCTTTGCGTGCCGCTTCCTGAAGCTGATGCTCCTTTTTATCCGTAAAATACTGAGAGACTGTAAAGGCGGCCGTGATGACACTCATGGCTCCCATCCCGATCATCATCAGCGGATTTCTGCCGGTCAGCACACTCATCAGGCCCATCACAACAAGCATTCCGACGGGCGGCAGAATTGCGCGCAGAAGTCTGTTCTTACCCGGCTTCTGCGCCGCCTCAATCTTCTCTATTTTGAACTTGTCCTCCGGCGGCTCCAGATTCAGCCGCGGACTCCGGCGGTAGTCCGGGAAATCCTCCGGAAATTCAGCCTCCGGCTTCTGCCTGAGAAAACTTCCCTTTTTAAACACCAGCTCCGGCGTAAACGTCGTCAGCTTCCACTGCTTCCGGCGCTTTTCCAGCAGAAACTCCGGCGTTAAAATCTGATCTCCTGTCTTCACATTCGAAATCGAATGTGAGCCCTCCAGCCGCTCATCATTGAAATAAAGCAGCTCCTGCGCATTCACGCCGAAGTGCGCCTCATGTATGACAATCTGACTCCTGCCCTGGGTTTTGATATTTGCGATGGCACTTGGCCCAATGACAAAATCATCGGAGGCATTCATCCGGAGGAACTGCGTCTCTGCCATCTCTTGAGAAATCACAAGCACCTCAAGCCCCAGCTTCTTAGAAAAAGAGCGTCCCAAAGGCGTCGGATCCCCGCCGATCCACAGCTGTTCTCCGACCGCGCCCACCGGAATCCCCTGCCGGACAACACTCGGACGATGTTCTGACAGCGTAATTGTCTCAAGCCTTTTTCCGAAAAGAAAGACAACAAAAAGCACATCCCCGCCGTCCAGACGGTTGTCCAGAAAAAGCGCCTGCTTTCTTGCCTCCTCTACAATTTCAAATTCTGTGTCCGTCATTTTCATCCGTCACTTTCCCTGCTATTTCTCAATTTCCTTTGTCAGCTCCTGAATCTGCTTACTATAGTCTTCCATCAGTTTCTGCTTCTTTTCCCCGTCCATCGTCGTATTGAGCTTCGTCGTCTGATAAAGATTCGTATAAGCCAGCAGCGTCAGCTGCGTATCGCCCAGATTCTTCGCCAGATTCAGCGCCTTGTCAAAGTCGCCCCGGCCCGTTTCACTCCAGTAATTCAAAGTATTGTCATCCGTCTTTGTCGAAATCCCCTTTAAGATGGTTTCTTTCTGCGTCAGCGTCAAATCTGACAAATTCACTGAACTCACCGCCAGAAGATAGCGGGCAGACTTAGGCAATTCTCCCAGCGCATAGCCCGTCAGATCCGTCTGCGTCTGCGCGTAATTATCCGTTAAAAAATCCGTGTGTGCCGTGATGATCGCCGCCTGCTTCTGATTCTGGTGATAAAAGGAGTAGGTAAAACCTGCCAGAACAAGCACCGCCAGAAGCGCAAAGAGACCCGAATACTTGAAAAAGCGGTAGCGCCCTTTAGAAACCTTCAGCTCCTTCTGGCGCACCTTGAGCGACTCCCGCTCCAGCTCCGCATCAATAAAGTCCATCACCTCCGGAAGACTCTCCAGACGATTGAGCGACTGTGCAAACTTGTCATTTCCCGTCTCTTCTCCCGACACAAAACGCTCAAAAGAATTCTTCGGGTTGAAGAGACTTAAAATAAGCGCCTTATAGGCGGTGAGAAAGTCTGCCTCAGACAACGTCATCGGCGCCATTTCTCCCTCTAAACCGGAATGAACCGCAAAAACTCTGTTCCCTTCCAGAAAAATATTCTCCGGGTGAAGAAAAGGAATCCTGAACTTCCCCGAAAGCCCGGACAAACTCGACAGACTCTGAGCGAGCCGCAGCCGGTCCAAACGTGACTTCGTCCGCTGAGTGGCCGCCGCCAGACTCTCTGCCGTCTCAGACAGCACATAAGAAAGCCGCCAGCCGCCCTCTTCTCTTTCATCTTCTTTTTCAGCCGTGACGCTTGGCGCAATCTCGCCCAGAGCCGCCTCATCAAACTGTGCCGCCGTGAGATGAATCACAAGACGTGCTCCGTCTCTTTCCAGCTCCAGACTTGTGCCCCCGTCAAATAACTTCATGCCCTGCCTCCCGTTTTTCTTCTATTTCTTCAGACATTTCCTCTGCTTTAATTTCAGGCGCTTCCTTAAGCGCCGTCACCTCAAAAACATCCCCGTCGCCGATAGGCAGATCCCCTAAAATATCCGACGGCACCAGCTTCAAATCTTTCTCCTTCAGCTCAAGCGTCCAGTACGCCGGAAAACCGTTCGAGCGGACCGACAGCCGCATCAGCTCTGTGAAACGCGCCAGCGTTACACCCGCAGGCACACGATAATCCGCCTGATGCCCCTTAAACCGGAGACTTATCTCAATCAGCTCACTCATTTCTTTCTCCCTGCCCGCCGCATTTTCCTTCTGGCACGGCCTCTTCCCAGAAACACCGCTAAAACCGTTAAAGGAATCGCGGCAATAACAATCACAGCCGCCCAGAACGGCTCTGAATTTTTACTTTCACTCACCGAAGCCGAAAACACTTGCGGCTCATAAGTGACAAAAAGCTTCTCCTTGATAGGCCCCATCTGCTCTGCGTACATCGTCTCAGATGCTTTCCTCGAAAAACTAAGTGTCTTCAGCGGCTCAGTAACCGGAGTCTGACTCTTTTCCTGCGCCGCAAGCTTCTGATTCGTTTCATCTGTGAAAAGACGGTTACGAATCGGAAAATCACTCGTGGTTCCGATCCCGCCGGTGGAATTCGTAATCACGTTGGGATCCAGCACCAGCCTTCCGTCACTCGTCGCCGCCTGAACCCTAGACCCTGCGGAAAAAACAAAAAGGGACAGCCCGAAAAAGAGGACCAGCAGAATCCAGTTTTTGAACCCCTGTCTCTTTTTCATCGGACACTCCCTTCTCATTTTTTACAAAAAGACGCCGCAAAGTGACGTCTGAAAACAGCACTAGAAGCCGAAGCTCTGTGCATCCTGTGCATCGCGTTCCTGAACCGTATCCGCATACTTGTTCAGCTGCTGGTTCACGCTTTGAAGAAGATCTTCAAACTGAACCACACTCTGATGAAGCTGGTCATACTGCTCCAGATAAGACTGAAAAGCCTGACCTTTCCATTCTTCCGCAATCGTCTGATTCATTGAATTCACTTTTTGGA
>NZ_BAAGGQ010000011.1:0-80668 GCF_054658595.1 Lactovum odontotermitis | reverse complement strand
CGAAAGTTATAAAATGAAGTTGGACACTTTTCCAACAAAAAATCATCATGTTTTCTTATAATAGTTTTTTCGACAAAACAATATAGAAAAGAGACATGATGACCTTCTCCAATTGTAGCACAGAACATAAGAAATACAAGCACTTAACCTATGAAAACCGAATTCAGATTGAGACTTATCTCAGAGATAAACTCCCGAAAGCGGAAATTGCCAGACGGCTGAATATTTCCAGACAGACCCTAGACAATGAAATCAAGCGGGGCGCTCAGCCCCATCTCAAAATCCTGAAACACGGGCAGAGACTCTATCGCCATCCCTATTCCGCCAAGCTGGCTCAGGAGGAGCATCAAATCAGACGCACCTTCTCCCACCGCAAGGAATACTTTTCTGAAGCCGCTGAAGTCAAAGAACGCCTGCTTGAAATCCTCAGGCCGAAAAAGGGAAGGAAGAAAATCTCTGTCGAGGTGGCGCTTCATCAGCTGAAAGCGGAATTCACTAATCTTCCAACGGCCGCCACCGTCTATTCAAATATTCACCGCGGAGCCCTCGGCGAGAAGGTCAAGAAATGGCTCCTCCCCTATCGAAAGCGAAAGAAATACGAAAAGCATGACTATAAACGTGTCCTTGGAACTTCCATTGAAGAACGTCCTGAAAGCATTTCACAGCGCCGTGAGTTCGGCCACTGGGAGATTGACCTCGTCATCGGCTCTCACAGGAAAGGGGAAGTTCTGCTCACGATGCTTGAGCGTACCACCAGCTTCTTCGTGGTGCGCCGCTGTCCCGACAAGAAGCCCGAGAGCATTAACAAGCAGCTCCAGGAAGTCTTTCGGACTTACGGCAAACGCCACTTCAAATCCATTACCACTGACAATGGCCTCGAGTTCTCAAAACTCAATGACTTCAAAAAGCTCCCCGTCTATTATTGCCATCCTTATGCTTCCTATGAGAAGGGGGCCGTTGAGAGGCACAACCGGATGTTGAGGGAATTCTGCCCCAAAGGTATCCCGATTGAGAACTATTCCTACTTTGAGATTGTGAGTGCACAGAAGCAAATCAACGACTATCCCAGAAAGTCGAAAAACTTCTTGTCGCCAAATGAGTTGTTCCTCGAAAAAACGACTGAGAAACTAGATGAAAACATGGTTTTCGGAGAATGTCCAACTTGGTATTGAAATTTTCCGAATTTCCAACTTCAACTTTACTTTATAACTTTATTGTATCCGCAACCTGCCGCAGTTCTTCCCGATATTGTTTCGGCGTTTTTCCTGTTTTCGCTTTAAAAAGACGGGTAAAATGACTTTGTGTCGAGAAGCAAAACAGTTCTGAAATCGCGGCAAGTGATAAATCTGAGTATTTCAGGGTTTTAGCTGCCATTTCGAGGCGGCGCTGTCTGGTGTAGTTCATGATGCTCCGGCCGGTTTCTTCCTTGAAAACGCGGGACAGATGTGCTTTATCGGCATAGAGTGATTCGGCAAGGTCTTCCAGGCTAAAGGGCTGGTTGAGATGCTGGTCGACGTAAAAGGCGATTTTTTCTGTCCAGCTGCCGCGGCTGACACGGTTATGTGTCTTTTCGACTTGCTCAGCAAATGAATTCTGCGCTTCTTTCACGAGCGCGAGCCGTTCTGCCTGGCTGCGGCAATGGGCGAGTTTCCGGAAATAAATGTCGCACATGGCATAGGCTATGACTGGGGAGACGCCGCCCTCAATCATTGCGCGGCTGTGCACGGTCAGTGAAGCAACTGCCATATAGCCGAAAAATTTCTCGGAAACTGTTTCTTCCTGATAATACTCGCTCAGGGCAGATTCTTCCGGCGGCATCCCGCGTCTTGTCCGCTCCAGAGCGCGTAGTTCCATTTCGTAGTTCAAGCGCGGGACATCTTCATCGTTATTGTGCGTAAAGTAGCTGTCGAGCTGCTTGTCCATTGTTTCAGCTTTCATGACTTTATTAAATCATTTTTACTTGCAAAAGGCAATTTTTAGAACATAAATATCATTCTTGTGCTATATTTCGGTTTCCCTTTTTCATAAAATAAGCGCATGGAAAATATAAAAGATTACACGCACGATATCCACGGGCGCAAATACAACCGTGTTCTGATGATGATTGTCCTGCTGATTCCGACATTCGGCGCGCTTCTGATGCAGACGAGTCTGAGTACGGCGATTCCGACGATTATGCAGGATTTTAATCTCTCGCTGGCAGCGGCTCAGGAAGCGACGACCTGGTTCTTGTTAATGAACGGCATTATCATTCCTGTGACACCTTTTCTGACAATGCGTATCCGACGCACTGGCTGATGGTGATGAGCTATGTGACTGTTTTTGCAGGGCTTCTTCTTGCTTTCTGTGAGCCGACGTCAAATTGGACACTCTTTCTATTAGGCCGGATTCTGCAGGCGCTCGGCACTGGAATTGTCATGTCGCTCATGCAGGCGGTTTTTGCGATTGTTGGATTTCTGCTGAGTTTGTTTTTGAGGAATAGAAGGTCTCAGTAAAATACTTCTTTAAAATTTCTCAAATAGGAATCTCTTATCTGCCTTTTCTCAGCAAATCCACCCAATTTTGTTTCATACCAAGCACTCTAACAGTCGACACGACTTTGTTGCTGATTTCGTAAAAAGCAACATGATTACCGACAAAAGTAAAATAGTAGTCTTCGGTCAGCTCCACATCTTCTTCCACTCTGTCGCTCAATCTCAAGCCGCCTTCCGGAAATAGTTTCAGTTTTCCCAGTCCTGTGACGATATTATCAATTGTATTTTTCGCTGCTTGCTCAGACAGAAAAGCCTCTTCGATGCATGCTTTAACTCCTATCAAGTCTTTCAGCGCGCTGTCTGCATACTCAATCTTAAATGTCAAAGTATTTTCTCACTTCCTCTTCGGAATGAACGCGACCCGCAAGAATGTCCACGTGTCCTTTTCTCAGCTCTGCTCTTAATTCCATGATGACTTGCTCTCTTTGCGCGTCTGTGTCCGTGTAAAAAGGTAAGTCATTTTCTTCAACTGTCTTCTCTAAAAAGAAGTTAAATGCACTTGTCATGTCCATGTTTTTTTGTGCGAATATTTTTTTGGCTGCGGCCAGCAGCTTGTCATTTGTCCTAAAATTTGCTTGTGTGTTTTTTTCGACGGTCAACATTTTTAGCCCTCCTATACAAGTATATTTTTTTGTATTTATTATATAGTTTATTGTTTTTTTGTCAACCTCCCCTTGCAAATCAGAAAAATGTTTCAATGTAGCCAATTTCCTTGGCGGCTTGCGCAAAGTCAGCTACTCTTGAAATCCCTGTCTCAGAGAGCAGGTAGGTAATGTCGCAAAAATGCTCAATTTCTTTGAGATTATGACTGGTGTAAAGAATAATTTTTTCCTGGGCGCACTTCTGTAACTCCTGGAAAACTTTCGATTTCGCCAAAACGTCCAAGCCATTGAACAGTTCATCAATGATTAAAATATCAGAGGGAGTAGAAAAAGCTAAAATTGTGGCAAATAACTGCTTCATGCCAAAAGAGTATTTGCCGATTTTTCTCGCCAAATATGAGTCCGCTCCAAAGAAACTCGCCATCTGTAAACTCTTCTGGTACTCTGCTTCGTCTAACAATTTGAGATAATCCCAGCCTGAGAGATTTTCGTCAAAATATTCAATAGCCGACAGATAGGACACGCGTCCAACTTGAATATCCCCTTGCTTCACCGATATTTCTCCGGATAAAATCGAATAGAAAGTACTCTTGCCTATACCATTTTTTCCGATGAGACCATATAGGCCAGTTTTTTCGAGCTCAAAATCAATAGGAGCAATTCCCGGCATTTTTAAATTTTTTACTTTCAGGTACAATTTAAATCCTCCTTATCCGATAGTTTTTTAAGATGAGATAACTGGAAAACAACAGCACAACACCTAGCAAAGACAGATAAATTACTCCGAAAAGAAGTGAATTTTTGTTGAAAAGATAAGCTGGATACTTCAATAAATTAACAGGGTCCAGGTAACTCATCGGGACAAATTTACGAAATGGCTGAATCCAAGCTTCATCTTTGATAGAGCTGTAGCCCTCAGTAAGAATTGCAATGATTCCTACCACAAGCATGCTGCGCTTAGTCAGAGTTGAAAGAAACATGCCTAAAGATGCCAGGAAAAAGAGGATAATGATTGCATAAGCTAAGGAAATGAGGATGACATTTCCGTTGCTGATGGCCATATTGGCGAGACGTATTTCAGGTGGAGCAGATTCTCCACTGTTAAGCAAAGCAGAAAGTGGGGGTATTTCTTGCAGATAAGCCGGATAATTCGGGGAACCGAGTCCTTTGATGAGACCGACAGAAACGAGAAAAAGACCAGACAAGATAATCAGCCAGAGATAGGTCATACTCACAGAAGAAAACAATTTTTTGAGGATGATTCCAGATTTTTTTGTCCCTAAAGATTGATAAACTCTAATTTCTTTATTTTCAAAAAGGGCAGCAAAATTAATGGTTAAAATCATTGCAAAACCAAGCAGCCAGAGATTATTAAAGATGGTTGAAAAAGTCGTGACCAGCTTTCCGAAAGCGTGTATTTGCATACTTGGCATATACTCAAAATCTAGCCCTCTCGCTTTGACGAGGCGAATGTATTTCATCTCCTGTTCCGACATTTTGCGAGACATGCGAGACATCGGATTATTAGCTGTTGTTTTCTCTAATTCTTTCTCATCAAACTGATATCTTAAGTCAAAGTATTTGTTGAGATCATTGGCTTTTAGTGCGTCAAGTATCTTTTCTTGGAGCTGGAGATTTTCCTCAAACTCTTGCTTTTTCTCTTTTGATAAAACATTTTCATTATTTATAAGAATTTGGCTGAATGTCTGGATATTGTTTTCTGCTTGACTTTGAAGCGTCAAGTGAAATGACTCTTCCATATTCACTGAGAGTTCTTGCCGTACAGTCCCTCCAATCAGAAGAACAGAAAAAACCGTCATCAAAATGAGCGTCTTTTTGTCAAATAGAAATTTTTTTAATTCAAAACTGATGAGATTCATGGCACTTTCTCCCAAAAAGCAGGCAAGGTGTTAAAATTTGTACCTTGCCCTCTTTGAAATCTGCAGCTTCGTTAATAAGTAACAACATTGTAGTAAGTTCTCTCGAAATAGCCGCCACCTGGACGTGGACCTTGTTCGTAATTTTTTGTAACTAGATAATAGCCATTAGAGCACCTTACCTCTTGAGGTCCATACCAACGGCCATAAAGTAATTTTCCGTCACTCCCCCATGCCACCTCATAAATTGTGTTTACCTGCCCGACCCATACTCGACTTTTAGCCTCTTCTGCAGCTGCAGTTTGTGCAAGCGGTGTAAATGTCGCTCCTCCGACGAATCCAAAAACTGCCAGAACAAGCATGAGTTTTGTTATTAGTTTCTTCATTCCTTTTTCCTCTTTCTTGCAATTATTTTGCATTTCAAATAAATGAAGTGAGTTTCCTCCATAGGGCTGGAAACTCACAAGTCTACGTTGATTTCTTGAAATTTACTCCTCCTTTCAAAACAAGCTCGCGACGCCTGTTTTCCAAAATGAATCTATAGATTTTCTTTTATTACCCCCGATTTTTCAAAGGCCAGAAAAAGTTTCTGTCAGAAACTCAGAACTGTAGATAAAACAAATTCCATTCTGAGCAAAAATGGAATTTGTTTATGTTCAAGTACTTATTACAGTTTTATGTGGTATCAGCCTCCCCTATAAAAACAATCATCCGTCACCCCAAAAGTTTGTCCAATGCCGATTCTGTCTCGGTGAGTGTCACTGTTATCATATTCTCCGCCTTTGACATTTTTAGGGAAAATTTCAATCGCAAATGAGTCGGTCCCTCCGCCATTATACAAGAGAGTTGCTGTTTTTCCGTTAGCAGGCAGCATGTTATCCCAGATATTCTTGACAGCACCTTTACCAATGTCTTGTCCGTTCACATAGAAATTCTTTCCTATGATTTTGAGCACGTCTCCTTTGGCGTTTTTCCAAAGCCCTTGAATGGTTGTCGGGTCTTGGTTCATAAGCTGATTCAGGTTAATCGTGTTTGTACCTTCACTGACTGTCTGCCAGGCTTTTGCACCGTAAGTCCAGCCTGCGCGCAATATATTTTCCTGTTCATAGGCACTTGTTGTGTAATTATGTGCGCCTGACTGCGCATTTGGATTGTATGCGACATAATTTGTCACATTTCCGCCGGAGTAAAAGGCTGGTTTTCCGTCGTTATCCCATTTCCAGCCTAATGAAACATTGTGTTCGGCTTCAAATTTGCTTTTTGTGTAGTAATGGTCACCGCCTTTGGCATTCGGGTTGTAGATTCGATAAACCGGCTCGCCGGTTTGCGGCGCGTACCAGCCAATCCCTTCGGATGTCCATCCCACACTTTGGAGGTTAATCAGTTCCTCAACACCTGTCGTGTAGAAATGCTCGCCTGTGTTTTTGTTGTAGAGGCGGTAAACCGGCACTTGGTCTTCAGGTGCGCCTTTTGTGTCTGCCTGAACAGGAAATGCTGCTCCTAGGGTGAATACTGAAAGAGCTAAGCTTGCTGCTGATTTTGATTTTTTCATCATTTTTTCCTTATCTATAGATTACTTTTATTATAGCCCCGATTTTTCAAACACCAAAAAAAGTTTCTGTCAGAAACTTTTTTTCATATCTTTCAAAATTTGGTCCATATTTTTTTTGATAAAATCGCGCCAGCTGCTTGCTGCCGCTCCATTCGAAAACTTGAATGACGTTTTTCATTTCTTCTAGACCGTGCTTATGCTCGGAACCTGTGCCGTGAACGAGTTCATAATAGCCTTTGGCGAAAAGGTATAGCTGACGGGAATAGATGTCTTTTTCATGACAGTATTTTTCTGCCAGCGCGAGCGCTTCTGCGGCTTCTCTTTGAACACTTTGTCCATGCTTGACACAGGCCATTGCCGCCCGGCAGGCAATTTGGCAGACGAGACCGCGGTAAAGCATGTGTTTGCCGTGGTTTTTGTGTCGTTTCTGTAGGTCTTGGATGGTGCCGCGAATTAAATGCGGCGAAAATTCCGTGATTGTGCTGGATAAAATCGCAAGCTCATAAAAGGTAAAAATCGCAACTCCTAAAGTAAAAGAGCTGATTTCTGTTATTTCCGCTTCTTCCAGGCCGTTAATATGCGCTTTTGCTGAAAGAGCAATCATTCGTTCACCTTTTTGAACAGCTTCGTCATAAGTTTTTTCAAGCGCTGCGCGGTTGTCGCTCAACATTCCTTGTTCAATTTTTTTGAAATAGCGCTCGTAATAATTATAGCGGTAATTATTGACATATAAGCCGAATTCTGCTAAGTCTACGTGGATAGCCTCGAGTGCTGCTGCCATCTGATCCATTTTGAGGCTCAGTTCTCCATTGATAAATTTAGATAATGTCGACTTTGAAATGCCGGTTCTTCTTGATATATCAGCATTCTTGATTTCTTTTGCTTTGCATAGTTTTTCAAAAGTGTAGCCGTAGATTCTCTCAATTACCATGAGTCTCCAATCCAGTTATAACTATATACTCATTTTTATCTTATTTTATCAAGTTTGTTCGCTTTTGACCAGTAAAAGAATTGAGTATTTTGTGAAATATTCTGAATTAAAAAAACCGACGAGAATTTTGTTCGTCAGTTAATTTTTTATCTCTTGACATTTGCCCTGCCAATGACATCTCCGCCGGCTGTTTCACGGTAATCAACGGTGAAATCGGTCAATTTGTCGGTCGTGTTTGTAAACACAATCATCACTGTTTTAGCTGAATCTGCATGCCTTGCCGAGACTAGGTCAATCTGGCCGATTTTCTCGCCGCCGTTTATGTTGTCGCCTGCTATTATTGTGAATTTGTAGGGGCACTCGACCTTTAGGTAGAGCAGGACTTCGAGTCCATCTGAGCGTATGAGGCCGACGGCGTGTCTTTGTACAAGTGTGACGGTGCCTGTGACGGGGGCAAAAATTTGGCTGCCGTCCACCGCGGTTGCGAAACCTTCGCCCATGATTTTGTGTGAAAAGACGGTGTCTGCGGCTTCTTCAATTTTGAAGATTTTTCCGGAAATCGGTGCGTAGAGTGTTTCGCATTTTTCTTCAAATCCGAACATGTTCGGGCTCCTTTATTACTGATTTTCTTTTGCAAGAAATTTCTCCGCGTCACCGGACAGTCGCGCATAGCGCAGGAATTTTGTCCGTGCATCGGCGGCAGTTTTAGCGTACAGGGCTTCGGCATGGGCGGCATTGACTTTTTTCAGGTTGGAAAATCGGCTTTGTTTCATGAGGAAATCGTGGATTTTGCTGAAGTCTGGTTGTTTGAAATCGAGGAGGAATGGGTTCTTGCCTGTTGTTTCAAGTTCGGGATTGTAGCGGTAGAGCTGCCAGTAGCCTGTCTCGACGGCTTCTTTGGCTTCGCCCAGGACTTGGTTCATGCCGCCGCAGAGGCCGTGGCTGATGCATGGCGTATAGGCAATAATGAGGCTCGGGCCTTTGTGTTTTTCTGCTTCGTCGAGTGCCCGGATGGTCTGCATCATGTTGGCGCCTGAGGCGATTTGCGCAACGTAGACGTTTCCGTAAGTCATTTCCATGAAGCCTAGGTCTTTTTTGGCGGAATGTTTTCCGCCCTGGGCAAATTGGGCGACGGCACTGGCTGGCGTGGCTTTTGACATTTGTCCGCCGGTGTTGGCATAGACTTCGTTGTCCATGACGAGTATGTTCACGTCTGCGCCTGAGGCAATGACGTGGTCAAGGCCGCCGAAGCCGATGTCATAGGCCCAGCCGTCTCCGCCGATGAGCCACTGGCTTGGTTTTACCAGCTGGTCGCGCCGCTCCCAGATTGAGGCGAGTTTTTCCGAGTTGTAGTGCTCGGCTGCAAGCGCCTGCTTCATTTTTTCGCTGCGTTCGCGTGTGCCTTCGGAGTCATCCATGTGGAGAAGCCAGTCATTTGTCAGTTTTTTTAATTCTTCAGACATGTCGGCTTGGGCTTCTCTGAGGTCTGCGGCGAGTTCCTGACGGCGTCTTGCTGAGGCCAGCCACATGCCGTAGCCGAATTCGGCATTGTCTTCAAAGAGCGAGTTTGACCAGGCGGGGCCGTAGCCCTCAGGATTCGTCGTGTAAGGTGTGGCTTGGGTACCGCCGTAGATTGAGGAGCAGCCGGTGGCGTTAGCCATCATCATCCGCTCGCCGAACATTTGGGTCAGGAGCTTGATATAGGGCGTTTCTCCGCAGCCTGCGCAGGCACTTGAGAACTCAAACAGGGGCTGATTGAACTGGGTCGCCACGACAGTTTTTCCGCGGGCGGGATTGGCTTTCTGCTTCAGAGTCATGGCAAAGGCCCAGTTGACTGCTTGGGCTTTTTGAGTCTCAGTGGGTACCATTTTCAGCGCCTTGCCTTTTTGCGGGCAGGCTTCGACACAGAGGCCGCAGCCGGTACAGTCCTCAACCGAGACTTGAATCCTGTACTTTAGGCCGTCTTCGCCTTTGTAGTCCAGGACTTTGAAGCCTTGCGGCGCGACATTCCATTCGTCTTTGTCCAGAAGAAAGGGGCGAATCGCAGCGTGCGGGCAGACAAAAGCGCAGCGGTGACATTTCACGCAGAATTCCGGGTTCCATTCTGGGACTTCAAAGGCCATTCCGTCTTTTTCATATGCAGCTGTGCCTGGGACTGAATCGCCCGTTGTCAGGCCGCAGTTGATGAGTTCCTGCACAGATAATTGGTCACCCTGTGCAGAATCGATTTTATCTAAAAAATTAAATGTCCATTTTTTGGGTGAAATCCCCGCTTTTGTTTGGACAGCCTGCTCATTTTCATCAGCCGTCAGCCAGCCGGACGGAATTTCCACCTGATGAATGGCTTTAACCGCGCGGTCCATCGCCTGAATATTCTGCTCGACCATGTTTTCAGAATATCTAGCGTATTTTTCCATGCCGTTTTTGAGCAGTTCATAGGCTTTTTCAAAGGGCATGACGTTGATGAGCTTAAATAGGACGGTTTTCATGACTGTGTTAATATGGACACCAAGTCCTAATTCTCGTGCGATTTTTGTTGCATCCACCGTATAAAATCGAATGGCGTTCTGGGCTAGGTATTTTTTGAGAGAATTCGGCAGTTTGCGCGCCAGCTTTTCGTCCGTCCAGCCGCTGTTGAGCAGGAATATTCCGCCGGGCTTTAGTCCTTTGATGAGGTTATATTTATGCAGATAGGCCTGGTTGGCACACTCGACGAAGTCGCAGCTGATTTCGGCATATTCTGATAAAATGGGACTTTTTCCGAAACGCAGGTGACTGACGGTTAGGCCGCCGGTTTTTTTCGAGTCGTATTCGGAAAAGCCTTGGACAAAATTGCTGGTGTTATCGCCGATGATTTCGGCTGTGGACTGGTTGGCGCCGACTGAGCCGTCTGATGCGTAGCCCCAGATTTTTATCTGATAGGTTCCTGCTGGGGTTAAGTCCAGTGGAGTCGGGCTTTCAAGGGATAGGCCGGTCACATCGTCTTTGATGCCGATGGTAAAATGGGTTTTGTTTTCAGGCTTTCTAAGTTCGTCAAAAACTGCGGCAATCTGCTCGGGATGCGTGTCTTTTCCGCCGATGCCGTAGCGTCCGCCGATGACTTTCAGATTGCGTGCATCATCAAAGAGGGCATTTCTTACGTCAAGAAAAAGCGGTTCACCACTTTCTCCGTTTTCTTTCGTCCGGTCAAGGACTGCTATGGCTTTCACGCTGTCCGGCAGTTTGCTGAGAAAATTTTCTTTGGGAAATGGACGATAAAGATGGATATTCAAAAGAGCGGTTTTACGTCCCTGAGCGTTCAGATAATCAACAGTCTGTCTGATTGTACCTGCGACGGAGCCCATGCTCACGATGATTTCCTCGGCGTCCGCGGTGCCGTAATAATCAATGAGGTCGTAATTGCTGCCTTGGAGGGCATTGATTCTGTGCATGTATTTTTGGACGATTTCTGGCAAAGCGTCATAATAGCTGTTTACGATTTCACGCTGCTGGAAATAGATGTCAGGGTTTTGGTTTGTCCCTGAGACCTTGGGATGGTCCGGATTCATGGCATGTGCCCGAAAATCTGCGAGTTTCCCATTATTCACGAGTGCTTTAAGACTCGCACTTTCTAGGACTTTGATTTTCTGTAATTCATGTGAAGTGCGCATGCCGTCAAAAAAGTTCAGGAAGGGTAACGATGTTTCAATGGCCGCTAGGTGTGCGACGGCTGACAGGTCCATCACCTCCTGGACGCTTGATTCGGCTAACATTGCGAAGCCTGCGGAGCGCACAGCCATGACGTCGGACTGGTCGCCGAAAATACTCAAGGCACTTGTCGTAACAGCGCGGGCGGCCACATGAATGACTGCCGGCAGAAGTTCGCCTGCAATTTTATACATGTTGGGCAGCATCAGGAGGAGACCCTGGGAAGATGTGCAAGTTGCGGCAAGTTTGCCTGCCTTAAGTATTCCATGGACAGTCCCGGCTACACCTGCCTCGGACTGCATTTCTATCACTTTTACTGTCTGACCCCAGAGATTCTTACGGCTTGCGACGGACCATTCGTCAATGTATTCTGCCATTGGAGAACTCGGTGTAATGGGGTAGACAACTGCAAAATCGGAAAAAGAATAGGCATTGTATGCGGCCGCCATATTTCCGTTCATTGTTTTCATATATGACATTTCTATCTCCTTTGGAAGAGCACTCGGCTTTTTCCCTACTTCTATTTATTAATATACAAGACTTTCAAAAACTTCTTTTCGAGGATTTGAAATGACGACTTGGTTAATCATAAGAGCTTCGTCTTTGGCTGCTTCCGCACCGGCAGTTATGGCAGAATGGCAGGCCGCTGTGTCACCGGTTACGACAACATATGATTTGCCGCACAGTCCAGTTGCCAGGCGCAGGGCCATGATACTGACGTCCGCTGCTTTGACGGCTGCGTCCGCAGCAATGATAGAGCCTGTGCAGGAGTAATATTCCAGTACGCCGACGGCATTTGTTTCATCGGGAATGACTTCTGTCTGGTTGATGCCTCTGATGACTTGTTCGTCGATGCGCGGCAGTACCAGGCTGCCGACTATGTAGGCAGAGCCGAGGCCGATTCCTTCATGGATGGACTGATTGACTGAGGCGGTGTCTCCTTTGATTAAAATGTAATATTTGCCGGGGCAGCTGGCTTTGGCGTAGATGAGCTCAACTTCTGCGGCTTTCAGCATGGCGTCTACTGTTTCGATTCCTTTGGCTATACTGTTTAGCTCTAAAAATCCTAGTGTATCTATAATCACAAGTCTACCTCCTACTTTTTGATATGGATAAGTTGTCCTGTGACTTTGACAACTTTTCCTGTGATGCTGGCGTGGATGTTGGCGCCGAGGGCTTTTTCCGGTTTCGCTGCGATGAGGCTGCCTTCTTCTACCCAGTCACCTTCTTTTACAACTGGGACGGAGGGTGCTCCGATGTGCATGCTTAGCGGGATGAAGACTTCGTCTGTCTGCAGGATTTTCATCTCGGTGAGTGTGTAGTCGGCGTACTGGGTCAGGCCCATTTTAATCAGGATGTTCTTGGGTGCGACGCCGCGGAAATCACGCATGGGGTCGGGGATAAACTCTGTCTGCTCAGTATGGTATTTTACACCGAGCTTCGCAAGCTCAGATTTGACATGCTTATTGACCTGCCTAGGGGAAAGGCCCATAGGGCATGCAATGACTTCACAGATGCCGCATTCGCTGCAGATTTGTGCATTGCGCAGAATTTCGGCACTGACGTCGTTATAGTCAATGTTGTCATAAGTGGGTGAGCCGCCGAAATAGCGCATGGTTTTATGAGGAAAGACAGGGTGTCCTAAATTTTGTCTTGGGCACATTTGTGTACATAGTGTGCATTGCATGCAGACGGATTTGGCTAATGTGAAAATCTGCTCAAGCGTCTGATGCTTCAGCTTGCTGAGATAACCTGAGTCTTCTTTTACAATCAGCCCTGACGTGGTTTTTGTCACCACTTTGTCGCCGAGTTCGTCCTGGTCAAAGATTTTGCCCATCATCGGGCCGCCGTCAATGAAAAGATAGTTTGAAAGTGGCGTTCCGCCGGCGGCTTCCAGGCATTTGTCAAACGGCGTGCCGATTGGAACATCCAGCAGAGTCGGTGCGCCCACTTCGCCTGTGACGGTCATTTGCTTGCGCGTAACGGGTTTCTGCTCAGCTGCCGCCTGATAAACATTGAACATTGTGGTGACGTTTGAAACGACACAGCCCACCATTAATGGGATACCGCCGGGCGGAACGACGCGTCCTGTGACTTCGTAAACCATGACTTGCTCATCGCCGGCCGGGTAAAAATTTTCCATGAGGTGCAGCTCAATGTCTGCATTCGCTTCGCTAATCGCATTCTCCAGGCTTCGGATTTCTCTGGTGTAATAATTTTTTGTGGCAATGACGGCGTGCTCGGCCTGGAGAAGGTTTTTGACCATCAGGATTGCCTGTACGACTTCCTTGGCGTGGTTGTCCATGACATAGTGGTCGTTTTTCAGGAGCGGCTCGCATTCTGCGGCGTTGATGATAAAATATTCGGCTGTGGCGTTGAGCTTGGTCTGAGTGGGAAATCCGGCTCCGCCTGCGCCGACGACGCCTGCATTTTCAATTTCAGTTAAGAGAGACATAAAATCACCTCGTGTTCACTTTTGTCTAATAATTTGACAGTCTGTGTAATTTGAATAAATAATAATTGCGTGCTCATCATCAGTGGAGCTGTCTGCTGTTGATGATGATGAGCAAATGGTAAAATTTTAGTTTGAGTTTTTTGGGATTACATTATTTTTTAATTTTCGGCAGAATTGCCTCTACCTGGTTATCAGGGCGCGGGATGACGTGGACGGAGATTAATTCTTCGACACGTTGTGCTGCGGCTGCTCCTGCATCAGTGGCTGCTTTGACGGCACCGACATCACCGCGTACCATGACGGTGACGAGGCCGCTGCCGATGTGCTCTTTGCCGATTAGTGTGACGTTGGCGGCTTTGACCATTGCATCTGAGGCTTCGATTGAGCCGATTAATCCTTTGGTTTCTACCATTCCTAGTGCTTCTTGCATGATTTTTCTCCTTGGAATAGCGTTCGCGCAAGCGCTCGGCCATTCTCTTTTTATTTTGTTTTTTGGCTTTGGTGTGTGATAAATTAATTATCTAATGTAGGCAGGATGTCTTCTACTTCTGTGTGCGGGCGTGGGATGACGTGGACGGAGATGAGTTTTCCTACGCGTTGTGCTGCGGCGGCTCCTGCGTCTGTGGCGGCTTTGACGGCGCCGACATCGCCGCGTACCATGACGGTAACGAGTCCGGCACCGCTGTATTCTTTGCCTATCAGGGTGACGTTGGCTGCCTTGACCATGGCGTCTGCTGCTTCGATTGAGCCGATTAATCCTTCGGTTTCAATCATTCCTAGTGCTTCGTATTGCATTGAATTTTCTCCTTTTTGTTTTATGTAAAGTTATCTTTTTAACTGAATTCAACAGGGCTGTTTCACATTTTAACTTATTCAGCGATGATTCGGATTTTATTAGTTCCGTTGGGGCAGAGGGCGTTGGCTTCTTCGATGTCGAGGTGGCAGTCGAGTTTCGAGGTGTTGGTGACTCGAATGATGGTGTTTCTCAGGATGCCGCCGCGGACGCCTTCAAGTTCGATTGAGACGTTCTGGTGGTCGACGACGCCGTAGTATTCTGCATCGCTCGGCAGCATGTGGACATGGCGTTTGGCTACCATGACGCCTGAGTCAATCGCAACGGAGCCTTGAGGGCCGACGATGGTGATGCCGGGTGTGCCTGCGAGGTCTCCGGAGAGTCGAATCGGTGCTTTGACGCCTAATTTGAAGCAGTCAGCGGCAAAGATTTCTACTTGGGTCTGCTCACGCAATGGGCCTAAAATTCTGACGCCGTCGATTCTTCCTTTGGGTCCGCAGAGTGTGACTGTTTCTTTGCTGGCGTACTGTCCGGGCTGAGACAAGTTCTTCAATATGTGGAACTGGTAGTTCTCGCCGAATAAGATGTCTGCTTCCTGTTTTGCCAGGTGGATGTGGTGGTTGGACACGCCCAGCGGCACGCTGAAGCCTCTTTCTATCACGGAGCCTTTTATTTCTGTGGCTTCTTCGGTTGAGACTTGTGAGGTGCCGGAAGCGCCTGGAGCTCCAGTGGCTCCGAAATTCCCTCCGCCTGACAGCTGTTCTGTCAGTATTCTCAGTACTTCTTCAAAATCTTCCATTTTCCTGCCCCTTTCTATTTATTCTGCAGGCTGCCGAGGACTGCGCGGACGATGTCTTCGCTGGCTGATGATGTTGTTGTAATCGGCTGGGCTTGATTGGCTGCGCCGTTCTCGAATTTTTCCTGGATTTCCTGCGGCGATTCTTCTAAGATGCTGATGCTCTTGCAGTCAGCGGCTGTTGTGCAGCTTGTTTGTTTTTCGCTGGCTGCGAAGTAGTCTTTTGCAAGCGGGGTGACTGTGGTGACTGCTTTTGAGCTTCTTGGCAGTGACTGGAAGACTTGGTCGTTCTGCACGAGTGTTGAGAGGTCTTTGAGGCCGTAGGCGACGGTTTTCAGGTTCATGAGGTGTTTCGGTCCCACGTTCTCAGAGACTGAACTGCCTCCGTCTGTGCCGCAGCCTAATGTGAAGGCTATCGGCAGGCCTGTGCTTAATCCTGTGCCGCCCTGTGTACCGCCTGTGTTGATGAGGATTCTTGAGGCTGGTTTCATTGCGAAGCGGAAAATCATCTCGGGGTCGTTGGTGTGTAAGCTCATCGTATGGCCAATGCCGTTTTGTAACAAGCTGATACTGAGATGACAGGCTTCTTCCCAGTCTTTCACGACGTAGAAGGCTAGGACTGTGGTTAGTTTCTCGTAGGAGAGGGGGTTGCCTTCGCCGACGCCGTCCTGGCGCCCGATGAGGAGTTTTGTGCCGGCTGGGACGCTGATGCCGGCGTCGTGTGCAATTTCTGCGGCTGCGCGTCCGACGTATTTTGCGCTCATGGCGTGACCGCCGTTTTTGAATAGGAGCGCGCAGACTTTGTTTGTTTCGTCTTCGCTCATGAAGTAGCCGCCTTGGGCGATGAATTCACGGACGACTTCTTCCATGTTGCCTTCTTCGCAGATGACTGATTGCTCGGAGGCGCAGATGGTGCCGTTGTCGAAGGTTTTGCTGGCTACGATGTCTGCGACTGCCTTGTGTACGTCGGCGGTTTTTTCGATGTAAGCGGGTGAATTACCGGCGCCTACGCCGATGGCTGGCTTGCCTACGCTGTAGGCGGATTTGACCATGCCGGGGCCGCCTGTAGCGATGATGAGGCCGACTTCTTTGGCGTGCATCAGTTCGTTGGTTGCGGCCAGCGACGGTTGTGAGACGCAGCCGATGATGTCTTCCGGAGCACCTGCGGCGACGGCGGCTTTGCAGAGGAGCTGCGCGGTTTCGTAGCAGCAGCGTTTGGCTGCGGGGTGCGGGCCGAAGACGATGGCGTTGCGGGCTTTGATGGCAATCATTGATTTATAGATGATGGTCGAGGTCGGGTTTGTGGACGGGGTCACACCAAGTATGAGTCCAATCGGCTCGGCAACGCTGAAGGTTTTCAGCTCCTTGTTTGAGGAGATAATCCCGGTTGTTTTCTGGTCTTTGATTTCGTCGTAAAGCAGTTTGGCGGCCATGTGATTTTTGTAGGCTTTGTCTTCGACTTTTCCGAAGCCTGTTTCTTCAACGGCGAGTTCTGCGAGGTAGAAGGCATTTTCTTCGATGATTTCTACCATGCTTTGCAGAATTCTGTCAATCTGGTCGTGGGAGTAGGCCGAGATTTTTTCTGCAGCGACGGCGCCTTTGCGGGCCAGATTTCTGCTTTCTTGTATTGAGCAAAGGTCAACGTCTATTGTTTCTGTTCCCATTTATTTTCTTCCTTTCTTTTGAAATTTAAATGTCTTTTAGCCTTCTGTGAGCTCCGAGACGAGTATTTCAATCAATTTTTTCTTTGTGATTTTTGCTAAGTCAGGAACGTCAATTTCATGGGCTTCGGTGAATTTTCTCAGCTCTGCTAGGGTTGTTTCTTCTAAGCGTTCTTGAATGGCTGTCTTGTCTTTGGAGGCGATGGCTTCTTCTAGGCTTATGGGCTCTTTAGCTGCCGTCTTCTCTTCGTCTTGACTTTCATCAGGGGTTACTTTCGTTTCTTTTTTCAGGATACCTTCGAGCTGTGCGTCTGGTCTAGGAATAACGTGGGTTCCGTACAGGAGATTGTCTCCTAGCTTTTCAACTGCGCTTTTTGCTGCATCAACAGACGCTTTTGCTGCGGCCACATCACCGACAACACTAATCATTATCAGACCGCCGGTGACGTGATTTTTGTCCAAAAGACGGACATCTGCGGTTTTCAGCATGACATCTGCCGCTTCAATTGCGGCGAGTGTACCTTTTGTTTCTATCATTCCAAGTGCTTGCATTCTGGCTGCCTCCTTACATCAGGTCTGCCCAATTGGATGGGTAGGTCGTGTAGAAGATTTTGGCATGGTTCGGTGAGCCCCAGACGACTTGTGAATTGGCTGGGACGAAGACGACGTCGCCTGGGTTTGCGCAGTACTGCTTGCCGTCTATGGTCACGCAGAGTGTGCCTTCGATGACGTAGTCAATTTCTTCGTAAGTGAGTTTCCAGTCGAAGCTGGAGTGGTCAATGCTCAGGAAGCCTGCGCTCATTTTGGATTCGTCTTTGCCGACGACTTCCTGGAAATGAACGACGGCGTCTTTGTTCCCGGTGTCAAAATCATCCATTCTGACGCTTTTTCCGTCGACGACTTTCAAGCCGTTGGAATGGGCGCAGGCTTTGAATGGCGGCTGCTGAGCGCCGTTTGTCTGCAAGTCATCTTCCAGCCAGTTTTTGAAGACTTGGTGAATGTCGTCAACTGAGACATTCTGCTGGGCGAGAAGCTGGCGCAGGCCTGTTAGTATGCTTGAGCTTTCTGATTTTCCAGTGCTGCTGCATTCTGGCGCACAATTTCCTGTGCTGCAGTTTCCAGTCTCGCAGCACTCCTGGAAATTGATGTTATATGTTTTGGCCAAATCTCTTGCAGACGGTGTGATAATCGTGCCGCAGGCAATCTGACAAACATTTTTTCCTTCCTTGTGCAGATTTTCGATATCTGCGTTACAAATAAGCTGAGACATTTATTATTCCCTCCTATTTTGGTAAATGCTCTGATGATGATTTTCTCTTAACCTCATCATAATTTTCGTCCACGATTCCAACGACTGCGGCATCAACCGGGACATTGTCGTCTTCCATCATTCGTCTTGCACTGGAGCCTTCAACGATAATCACCCGGTCTCCAATACCTGCGCCGATGTAGTCAACCACAACCAGCATTTCTCCGGCGCGGCTGCCGCCTTTTATCTCGGCCAGAAGAAGCTTCATGCCCTCTAGGAGCTCTGATTTTCTGGTGGCCCAAATCGTGTCAACGAGTTCTGCTACTATCATTTCATCCTCCTTCTACATGATTTCTTCACTGCAATTCATGGCGATGCCAATCGGCGTGACGAACATCGGATTTTTCGGCTTTATCGTCTTGATGCCAGTCGCTGCTTCAACGACTTCCTCAATTCCAGTCAAACAGCTCGTGCCGCCGACCAGATAAAGCTCTTTGACATCGTAGCCGTCAATGTTCCGGAGAATAATCGAGGCAATTTTTTCAATCACAGGTTTTAGCACTGCAAGCAGCTCCTTGTGATTTTTCTTGTCTCTCTTGAAAAGCTCCGCTTCCGGGAAGGGCAAATGGTATGCACCTGAGACGACCAGCGAGAAATGCGTTCCTCCGGTTGCCTCATCGACTACTTTGACGACCTTTCCATCTTTAAGAATTGAAATGCCTGTTGTGCCGCCGCCAATGTCTACGATTGCCCCATTTTCCAAGTGAACAATGGTGTTCGCAGCCGTCGGCTCGTCCAGCAGTGCAGTTAATTCAAAGCCGGCTGACTGAACAACGTTTCTAATTGCTCCGCCGTCCAGAGCTATAGTCCCAGGAGGAATCGCAGCCGCTGCGTAAAGCAGCTCTGTGTCCAGCTCCTTTTCCAGCTTGCTTTTCATTTCCCTAACGATTTGAATCGCCCCAATGTAGTCAACCACCATGCCGTCGCGGATAACATCCGCATACTGGTAGCTGCCTGCCACGATATTGTGCTTGTCATCAGTGACGACGAGCACGATGCAGGCGGTTCCCAGGTCGACACCGGTCAGATAAACCTCAGAAGTGCCCTTAACCGGCTTTTTCACGTCCTTTTCAAACTCTGAAACATAGTCGTCGCAGCTTTTAATTTTCATAACCGCTCCCTTCTAGATAATGAGCGATAAGCTGAGCGATAAAGTCGCTAAAGCTCCTAAAGTCCACTTTTCTTTCGCCAGTGACGTGAAGCTCGATTTTTTTCATTTTGAAATACAATGAATAAAGCACTGTTAGAATGACACCGTTGGTAGACTGAAGATACATGGAAACCGAGGAGAGCCTGTCTTCCAGCCATTTTTCATCCACTGCCCGGGCTGGCTGCGGCGGCTGCGGCAACGTGAACGCACAGCCTTGCGAGAACAGGGAGAGACACTCTTGAAGCGCACACAGTTCTTGCGCCAGCAAAAGGTCTGTCTTTTCTGTCTGCGCAGCTGAGTTCAGGATTTCGCTGCGTAACAGCAGCCAGTCAAGCGCCGCCAGACCATCTTCATTACTCTTCCCCACTGAAATGGGGTCTTTGTTTTTCTTCAAGACATCTTTTTGAAATTTCTCTTTCTCTTCTTTCTCATCAATGATTTTTATTTTTCTATCAATGAGAAACTGCCGCGCGCCTGGTGTTAATCGTGTTTCTCCAGTCACGGTGAAATCGTCAAATGGATGTTCCTGATATTTTAATCTTAAATCATATTCTGTCAGAAATTTCATAATGTTCTCTTTTCGTCATAACAAACTCCGATAAATTTCCTCGACTTCTTTGCGTGCCGGTGTTCGGGGATTTGTGCTGGTACAGTCATCTGCCAGTGCCCGCTCAACCATGTCCGGAATTCTGTCCAGAAAATCATTCCTGTCAATTCCAGCAGCCGTGACCGTTTCCGGCATGTTCATTTCATGCATCATCGAGCGAATCCCGTCTATCAATGCAATCGTTTTTTCTGTCGAATTCAAGCCCGTCAGACCCAGTAGTTCCGCCGCTCTCGCATAGCGGTTCAGCGTATAATTTTCCTGAGCACTCGCACATCTCGCATTGTAGCGGATAATATGCGGCAGAAGAATGGCGTTCAGACGACCATGTGCTACATGGAAGAATGCGCCCATTGCGTGCGCCATGCCGTGACAGAGGCCAAGACCCGCAGCGTTGAAGGCAATCCCAGCCAGCGACGACGCATTGTGCATGCGCTCTCTGGCATAGACATTTTCACCCGTATTGTAGGTTTTCACCAAATAATTCCAGACTATCTGCATTGACTTCTCCGCACAGGCATCCGTGAAATCATTGGCGCCAGTTGCCACATATGCTTCCAGACAATGTGTCATCACGTCCATTCCCGCATCCGCTGTGACCACTTTAGGAACGCCTAAGGTGAACACGCTGTCCAGAATTGCAATATCTGCCAGCAGTGAATCATCCAGCAGAGGAATTTTCTGATTGTTCTTCGAATCAGAAATCACCGCAACAGATGTCATTTCGCTGCCAGAGCCGCTTGTAGTGGGAATCGCTACCAGACAAGGCTGAGGCACTTTCATCGATTCCGCATAAACTTTCCGGATTGACTTGGCCGAATCCATTGCCGAACCGCCGCCGAAAGCAATCACTGTGTCCGGCTGGAACAAACTGATTTCAGCGAACCCTTCAGAGACGACTTCAATCGTCGGATTAGGCACCACTCTTGAAAAAATTTTGTAGTCAGCAGCTCTTTCATTCAGAGCCCCTGTCACTTCGTCAATCAGTCCGCTTTCAACCATAAAAGGGTCACAAATGATGTAGGCTTTCATAATCGGCAGCTCAGCAAGAGCTTTGATTGCACCGTGCCCGAAGAAAAATTTTGGTTTTAGACTGAATTCATTCATTTTGACTTTCCTTATCTAGTGTTTTTATTGCGCTCATAAGCGGCTGCAGACTGTTCTCATTGCTGAAATCAACGATGAAACGCCTGGCCACACCTGCATCCTTTAACTCTTTTTGACAAGCCTGAATGGCCTGGGCATTTTCAGCTTTTTTTACATCAACACTCACCACTCCAAACACCGGAATCAGAAGAGAAGAAACACAATGAGGCGGATAAGTATTTTTCTTTTTACCCGTTCCCAGCATCATGACAGCCAGATAAGCCGTCTGCTGCGCCGCGATGATGTGCTTGAACATCCAGGGACACTCAATATAAGAGCTCGGAACATGAATCGTCTGTTCATAATAGACAATATTGCCCGGAAACGAGCTAATTTCCCGTTTCTCCAGATAGCTGACCAGCTCACTTTTTCCGCTGTTTCGGGGGCCAATGACCATAATTCGTTTTTTCATCATGAGCGAGACAAAGCCATGGCAGAAAAGCCGAGCGAATCATGCAGAAAGCTTACCACAGCCTGCAGAGCCGTCTCAACACTCTCTACATCCCCGTTTATCAGGACAGAGCCAGTAAAACGGTCCAGAAACGCAATCTCGACATTCGCAGCCTTGCTAGCCACATCTGCCGCGATAATGGCCGACTCATAAGGCGTCAGAGCCAGAATCCCAATCGCGCCACGATGCTCAATTCCCAGACTTTCATAAACCGACAGAATCGGCGAAGCAATCACATGTGCAAGCGTCACTTGTTTTCCTGGAACAGATTCCTCAATAAATCGCTGTATTTTCTCTTCTGATGAGATTTTATCTGCATCCATAAAAACCTCCTTAATTGAGCTCATCTCCGCTCCATAGCGGGCGTGCTTCACATCTTATGTAACTGAGTTCAGCACGCCTGAAGCTAGGAAATTAGATAAATCGGAACCTGCCTGCGGCAGAACCGCGATTTCCTAAATTTCTACGCTCCATAGCGGGCGTGCTTCACATCTTAATGACGAATCACATTAACTGGAAAATTATAAGCTGAAATCCAGCCTTCAATTCTGTCCAAATCTTTTTCTGACAGGCTCGGGTCTCCCTCAATCTGATAATCTATTCCCAGCTGCTTATATTTATTCACGCCTAATTTGTGATAAGGAAGCAGGTCAATTCCCTGAAAATTCGGAAAATCCTTGTATGGTGTCAAAAAGTCAATCACTGCTTGAATTTCTTCATGACTGTCGTTAATTTCCTTTAACATCGGCATGCGGATTTTGATATTGAATCCGCCTTTCAGCAGCTCCTCAGCATTATGCAGAATTCTTTCATTTCCCACGCCGGTCAATTCATTGTGGCGCTTCGAATCCATCTGCTTGATATCATATAGGAAAAGGTCAACATATTCTGCAATCGCCAGCATCTTCTTGGTCGGCGTGAAACCGCAGGTTTCAATGGCTGTATTCAGCCCGTCTTCTTTACAAGCTCTGAGCAATGCCAGTGCACCGTCTTGGGCCGTACATTCACCACCGCTCAGCGTCACACCGCCGCCGGAAATATCATAGAAAGCGTCATCCTCGTGAATGATTTTCAGCAGCTCTGGGATGGTTTTCATTTCCCCAACCATCGTGACCGCACCACGCGGACAGTCCTCAGTCTTGACCTCTGTCGGCTTTTTCTCCAGCTTTCTTATATCAATCGGATGCTCCTCATCGTCAGCCGCGAAACAAATCTGCCCCAGCGGGCAAGTCGCAGCACAGGCCGCATGAGGCGTACAAAGCGTCTCTTTATACATGATGTCCGGATGAAAAGAAAGTGCCTCAGGATTTGCGCACCACTTACAGCGCACAGGACAACCTTTGAAAAAGATAATCGTACGAATCCCCGGACCGTCATAAACATTGTATTTCTGGATATTACTGACCATGATTTGACGCTCATGAGTACTCGTTGTTTCTGTTTTCATTTCATTCCTTTCGTTGGGCAAGGGGCTCCGCCATAGGCCGTTGAATGACATTCACACAGCACTATGGCCGCGCCTCGCTTTTAACTTTCCTCTCGGAATGTAACTGAGTTCAACACGCCTGAAGCTAGGCGATTAGATAAAATGGAACCTGCCCTGCGGGCAGAACCGTATTTTCCTAAATCGCTACGCTTCAAAACGGGCGTGTTTCACATCTTAAATATCCGTCAGCATCGTCCGAGAAATAATCTCATCCTGAACATCCTTGCAAAGTTCAACGAAGAAAGCACTGTAGCCAGCCACACGGACAATCAGGTCACGATACTGGTCCGGATGTTTCTGAGCTTCAATCAGCGTATTATTGTCCAAATAGTTGAACTGCATTTCGCCGTTCCCCAGAATACTTGCGGTTCTCAGCAGATTAATCAGACTCTCGCGGCCCTGAGGATTTTCCAGAAGTCCAGCCATAATCTTGAAATTATGCACCAGACCAATGTTCATATTGTCATTCGCCATCTTGGAAACAGACTTGATAATAGCCGTAGGGCCTTTAATGTCCATACCCTGTGATGGAGAAATACCGTCAGACAGCGGCTTGCCAGCCTTACGCCCGCCGGCGCTTGCGCCTGTCATCTGTCCAAATGGCGTATTGTTGGAAATTGACAAAGTCCCGTGACTCAAAACTGAATAAAGTGTCCGGTATTTGCGATGCTCTTCTTCCGTAAAGTTAATCAGGTCACCTGCAATCAAGTCAGCATAGTCATCATCATTGCCGTATTTAGGCGCTGCCAGACAATCTGCAAGTACTGAGTCATAACCGTCAAAGTCAGCCACCAGCGCACGGTTGAGCTCTTCCAGAGTATATTTCTTATCATCAAAGACAAGTTTCTTGATAGCCGCCATAGAGTCTGTATAAGTTGCCAGACCTGACCAGACAACACCAGGACCGAAGTTGTACATGGCACCGCCGGCAGAAACGTCTTTACCGTGCTCCATACAGCCCTCAAACATGATGGACATCAGAGGTTTAGGCGCCACATCGCGATGGACACGCTGCGAAATAACAGTACCGACAGCCGTCCACTTTGTAATATATTTAATCTGCTCTTTGACCGCTGCATCGAATTCTTCATAAGTCTTAAACTGGCTCAGCTGACCGAGGTCAGGCGTGACCTGCTTGCCGTACCAGAGCGGAACACCGTGATTGAGCACCAGCTCAATACAAATCGGCCATTGTGTATAAGACGTTGAAGTCCATTGATAGAGACGTCCGGATTTCTGCGGCTCTACACAGCCCATCAGACAGTAATCACGCGCATCTTCAATCGAAACGCCCTTAGCCAGCATCATTTTAATATGTGTATCGTCAAAGTGACAAGCCGGGAAACCAATTCCCGCACGGACAACATCGACAATCTTCTCCAGATATTTCTTCGGCGACTTGTTATTGATACGGCAGGCCAATGACGGCTGGTAAATCTTGACATGACGCACTGCATCCATCAGCAGATAAGTCAGCTCATTCGTTGCATCCCGACCGTCACGTGTAATGCCGCCGACGCACATATTGACAAAGGGCTGGTAGCCGGCAAAGAATTCTGAACCGCCTTGACTGGTAATCCACATCATTTCCGACATCTTAATCAGCATACAGCCGGCCAGCTCAAAGGCCTGATACTTGTTCATGCGGCCTTCGTCCAGGTCTTTCCTGAAGTAAGGGTACATGTACTGGTCGACACGGCCGATTGACATACCCGTCTGGTTTTCTTCAACAACCAGAAGAGATTCAATGGTCCAGACAGCTTGTATCGCCTCCCAGAATGTTTCTGGTTTGCGAGCAGGCACATGCGCATTGATGCGTGAAATTTCTTCGAGCTCAGCTTTGCGCTTTGGATTCGATTCTTTCGCGGCTAACTGTGCTGCATATTCTGACATGCGGCGTGCATATGCCATAACGCCCTCGGTTGTATCAATGATGGACTTGTAGAAATAAATCTTCTCCAAATCATCCGGATTGCCGTAATCCAGTTTCTTCAAATGCTCCTGGGCTTCCTGCTGAATGTCAAGCATGCCTTTTTTCATCAAGATAACATCGTAACCAGGGTTGGAATCGCCGCCGCCGTTAATCTGGTGATAAGAGCAGTCAGAGACGAATGACTCGCCAGAGAGCTCCCACATGCCGGACTCGCGGTACTGGTCTTCACAGATTTCATCCAGTGAGCGTCCCTCCCAGAATGGGAACAGCTCTTCACGCATGACCTTTTTGTCAGCGTCCGAAATGTAGAACGGGTCTTGAGGACGAGTGCCGATGGTATCAATTTCGTCACGCATCCAGCGCCAGGCAATATCAGGCGAAAACGCACCTGCACGCGGCGCACCGCAAGGGGCACCAACAATCAGCTCATTGTCCTGAATGACCAGCGGAGCCGTTTCACAACTCTTGCGGAAAGCCTTCGCACGCAGTTCAATTTTCGGCATGCCGGGATTCTTCCTTGCAATCTCCGTCATGACGCGTGCGCGATAAGTCGTGATGGACGGAACCTGTTTCAGGTAATTGTCCTTCAAAGCCTTCAGTCTTGGCGTCATCCCGTCGGGAACATCTGTTGAGCCGTCATTGTCGAAAGCAACATGAACAGTTGCCTCATCATCTCCAGTGATTTTTTCTGAAACAGATTCGAACATTTTTGCTAAAGACTGTTTTTCATTAGGCGTCAAGTCTTTCGTCGCCTCAGCCAGTTTAGCCTGAAATTCTTTCATATCCATTGATATTTTCTCTCTCTTTCTACAAAGAATCTATCTTTGCATTATTTTTTAGACAAATAGTTCCAAAACTTTATTAAGTGTATCTTGCGAAGCATGACTGTCATTACTTCCAGAATCTTCCGAAGCAAAGCCAGCATTTTTAACATAAGTAAGGTCTTTCGGGGTAATATTGCCAGCACTCTGACCTCGCCCAGTGGAGATACCCCCGAGCAGCATGGACGGAGGCAAATTCGACACAAGTCCCGTTGCTGCAAAGACAGTCGGCGCGTTTACAATCACCCGTCCCACCGGTTTCTTCAGAACAAACTCTCTGATAACCTGCTCATTCCTGGAATGAATCGTCAAGGTATGTCCCATTTTTTCTTCCCGCAGAATATTCAGGCATTTTTCACAGGCATGCAGCCAGTCAGGCTCCTGATAAAAGGCAATGAGCGGGCAGGCAAGCTCTTCATTGTAGACACTGTCCTCACACATGTAATCCTGCAGAGAAACAAGCACCAGTGTGCCTGCGGGCACATTTATCTGCGCCTTTTCAGCCAGCCAGAGAGCCGTTTTACCGACATAATTATTGACTTTCCAGTCTTTCGAAACCTTGATGAAAGCAAGTAAGCGCTTTTCCTCCTCATTATTCATGAAATAAGCACCATACTTTTTCATGAAAGTTTTCACTTCTTCCACCACAGAATTTTCAACCACCAGAAACTGCTCTGCAGCAGGCAGAATGCCATGATTAAAAGCACGACTCTCAACCACATCCTGGGCCGCCTTTTCCAAATCCGCCGAATGCTCAATAAAAACAGGACTTGAGCCGACACCGCCGTAAATAAACGGTTTACTGTTCTTGTCATTTCCATGCGCATACTCCGGACGACCAACGTCCAGAATCAGTGCCGTATAAGGATTATTCATCATTTCCTGCACCGCAAGCGAAGTCACCGTACTGACACAAGCAATCGCGCCAGTTGGCAGATGCGCATCCGCAGCCATTTTAGACATCTCGTCAATAATACGGAAAACCGACTCTTTACTCTTTTCATTCGGCAGAAAAACCACTGTATTTCCTGACTTAATCGTAATGAGTACAATATTTGCAAGCAGCGCCAGCGTCGTTGTCTCAGGCAGAATCACACCAAGCACGCCAAGCGGCATGCCGACAGACATTTCACGCGCCTGCACACTTCCTTCCAGCAGCCCCACATACTTCTGACCTTGAATTTTCTCTTTAAACGCCTTGAGAAATTGCGTACAAAGCTGAGTTTCAGCCTCCGGGCAGCCCACGGCACTCTCATCTGTCAGCTCCGTCGCAAAACGACTGATATTCAGCGAGAGTTCCCGCATCACAGCCGAAGAAATTTTGTCCAGCTCGTCAGCAGAATACTGATTGAGCATCAAGAAGGCCTGCTGTGCATTCTCCAGAAGATTTCTCGTTTCTTGAATTGAGCTTAAGTCTTTATCAATATATTGCATAAACTTTACCTCCCGAAACTGCATTCGAGCGTGCACTCGGCCAAATAGGGTGAGCGTATTTGACCCTGGTTTCTTTATTCTTCATTGTCTGCCGCCTCATCTGCCTCATTCGTTTCATCCATCGCCGGCAGCAGAACCTCTAAGGCATAACGGTCA
Source organism: Lactovum odontotermitis (assembly GCF_054658595.1). Classification (NCBI taxonomy): domain Bacteria; kingdom Bacillati; phylum Bacillota; class Bacilli; order Lactobacillales; family Streptococcaceae; genus Lactovum; species Lactovum odontotermitis. The sequence continues at coordinate 53,290 of NZ_BAAGGQ010000011.1, read as the reverse complement.
ATAATCTTATTCAGCTCCTGTCGCGGTCTCGGGATAACGACAGAGCTGTAAACCTCTGCGCCCATATCGTTGACCGCTTTCACACCCGCTGTCACTGCCGTTTCACAAGCATCAACATCGCCCTGTACAATCACAGAAATATAACCTGAGGCGACATTTTCATAACCGATGACCTTCACATTGGCAGCCTTTACCATCGCATCAGCTGCTTCAAGTACAAAAACCAAACCAAAAGTTTCTATAGAGCCAATGGCCTGATAATTTTCCATCTGAACTCTCCTTTCTCTATAATTATTTTAATTGAGTTCAGCACGCCTGAAGCTAAAGAATTAGAAAAGCAGGCTGTTGCGGCTTCAGCCGCTTACAGATCGCTTTCCCCACCACCGTGGGATAAATCGGAACCTGCCTTGCAGGCAGAACCGCGATTTCCATAATTCTTACGCTTCAAACCGGGCGTGCTTCACATCTTTTATGAGTCAATATCGTGAACCGAGACGATATCGCCCACCGCTTGAATCGGCCGAGGCATAACATTCTGCGCCGTCAATTTGCCGATTGCCGCTGCAGCATGTGCACCGGCATCAACAGCTGCTCTCACAGCCGCTACGTCTCCAGTTACCATAATCGTCACCAGAGTTGAGCCGATATTTTCATAAGAAATTAGTTTCACATCTCCGGCTTTCAGCATCTTGTCCGCCGCATCCAGCGCCGGGGTCAGTCCAATTGTTTCAATCAACCCCAGAGCTTCACCACCGTAATATCTCATTTCTAGTCCTTCCTCTATTTAATATAGCTGTTAATCATGGCTTTGCCCTCTTCAGGCGCCCGGTAATAAACCCGCAGCTCACCCTTGTCATCCTGGTCAAACCTTGTCTCTTCCAGAATGGCATTGGCCTCAGCCGTCATCAGCGCTTCAATCAACGCTTTCTTTTTAAGCGCCTTGAAACTTCCATAATCCTTTTTCAAAGCAGCAATGACATCGTCCGCACAAGCCTCGTCCACAACAGTAAAATATTTTAAAATCGCATAATTAAGCGGCCGCATGAGAATCCTCCTTTTTTCTGAAGAAATCCAAAGGATTAACAGCAATAAAGAAGATACCGATTACCATGACAACTGCAGCAATCCAGGCAATCGCCGGCAGACCCCAGCCCTTTTGGCCAAAGCCGATACCAAGAACAATCCAGCAGAAGAACGGCCCCCAGAACGAATAGGCGCCATTACAAGCCATACCAAGCGCCGCACCGCACATACTATTTCCCTTGTACCAGAGACTATAAGCAAAGACCGCAAAGAAACCGCTAATTGCAAAGAAAATCATCGCCGGCCCGCTGCTGATTGCCTGACCAATCAGCTTGAGCGAAAGACCAAAATTACCGCCCATCGCACACATAACAGGCACCAGAATAATAAGATTTGTCAAACCAGAAGTCGTCTGACGAATCGTAATCCCGATTTCATAATCAATCAAAGACGTGCCGTAACCGGCAATACAGCCCTCAATTCCCCAGCCCAGCGCCGCAATCAGTGCAATAATAACACCGAGAAAACGTCCGCTCGGCGCATCCGAGCCAATACTCGTACTACCAATCATGAAGCTCGCCGCCACACAAACAATAATCCCGAAGACCATCCTGCCATTCAGCTTCTGCTTGAACAGAACACGGCCAAGCACCGCACCAATCGCCGGACAAAGCGCCGTAATCGGAATCACAATTGAGCCCGCCATCTGCATCGCTACCACATAAGCCGTACTCGCAATCGGACCGCCAATCAGCGCCGCACAAATCATGACGACACCTGGCTTCGTTTTCAAGCAGCGGAAGAAATCCTTCAATTTTCCCTTCCCCGCCGCAATAATCCAGCACCAGACCGCACTACAAGTATCATTAATCGCACTGCCCAAAGCACCCAAAACATAAGTCACCACAAATGCCGACAACGCCTTTTGTGCAGGGTCATACCACTGACTCCAGACACCAGTTCCAGTTGCCTTCATCAGAAAAGCAGAATAAAGCCCATAGCACATACCCGACAGAACCGCAATAAACACACCCTTCTTGAAAAAGTCCGAAGACAACTTTCTCTTCGCATTCAACAAATCACTCGTCGCCAAATTAGGATTCGAGCTTGAAACCGTCGCTTTTTCCATACAAATTCCCCCTTCCTGACTCGTTAAATCCGAGGCAAAATTTCCTCAACCTCAGTGTGAGGACGAGGAATCACATGAACAGAAACCAGATGACCGACCCGTTGAGCAGCCGCCGCACCCGCATCCGTCGCAGCCTTCACAGCACCGACATCCCCGCGTACCATCACAGTTACCAGCCCCGCTCCGCTATACTCCTTACCAATCAAAGTGACATTCGCCGCCTTAACCATTGCATCTGCAGCTTCAATTGAACCAATCAAACCTTTCGTTTCAATCATACCAAGTGCATTTTCCATTTGCTACCTCCTAGTAATAGCGCTCGTCTTAAGACTCAGCTATTCCCGTTTTTAATTTTTGTAAAGCTAACTCGCGAAATTAGCTCCGCTGATTAGGAATAGGATTCCCTTTCATCATTTTCATTGTAAGCCTTTCCATTATGTTAAAGTCAACAGCTTTTTGATATTTTTTACGATTTTTTTAGTAAAATTTAGAAAATTTAAACAGAAACCCAGGGAAATAAAGGGCTTACATTCGCAAAAAAACATAAATTTTTCACCATTAACCCATTTCTTTCAGCCAGTCAACCTATTCCCAGCCCAAAAAAGCCGAAATTCCACAATAAAAACCTTATCCTAAGGACAAAGTTCTTCCATTTTCTCGCAAAAAAGACTCAATACCAAGTTATTAGCCGCAAACCATTTGAGTATATGCAAAACATCTATAAATTTTCAATCTCAACAAACAAAATCTCCGATTCAGCTGCAAAGCCATATCTCTCAATGGTATTTGCACATTCCCTCATCTCCTCTTTTCCAGATTCATTTCCTTGCAAAAAGCGATAATGCGCTTCATGATAAACCAGCAGAATTCTTTCATAGAAAAAGTCAATGGAAATACCGACTTCTTTAACGTGGTTGAGATACTTCCGAGCCTGCCACAGTTCATTATAGCGCAGCCAAGCATCAACAAGATTCAATAACATCCTAATAACCATTTGCTGGTTAATGTGAAGAGATTTATAAAACTTTGTCTTATTCAGTATTATTTCCCCGTAATGTTGGAGTGAGTTTTTATCAAAGAAATATAAACAATTTCCAAATATCCAAAGCTCATATCGTCCCCAATCATCTACAGAATCAAGATAATCAGCCAAAAATCTCACATCTTCTACAAGGGGCTTACTTTTCTGCGCCAAAGCGAGAACAGCTCTTGAAACAAGCCGATTAATCCGAATAAATTTATTAGTCTCTTCCACTTCTGCACTCACCTCCCAGAGCTGGACAAGACTTTTTAATTTCTTTATGTCTTTTCTTGCATAAGCAATAGCCATCTCCCTCTGAAAGCCTAAATCATCCGTCGCTTCATAGTCATTATAAAGATGCTGAAATTCGTCTAAAAAAATCTGGGAATTACTTAAAATCGTAAAGAATTTTTCAACACTGATGCTATTCTCCCCCTTTTCAAGGCGAGTAAGCATGGATTCTGAAAACTTTCCTCCAGTCATCTGTTTTAGAGTTAACTTCTTATTATCTTTTATCGTCTTAACAAGCTGTCCAATTTTCGGGTCAATTCTCTTTTTCATCTATCTCCTTAGTTGTTTGCATATACTCAAAAGTTTTCTCAATTGTATAAATAATATTATACAATACAAACACAGACAAAGATATTCTGAACTATAGATATTGAACACATGGAGGTCAATTGTGAAAAAACGTTTTCTATTCTATTTAATCTTAGAAAGTTATCATTTTATTTTATGCTGCGAAAAAACACAAATTTCAGAAACCTGTTTTTAGGCGGTTTATTCACCAACTTCGGCGACAGCCTCGTTTATATTGTCTTCATGTGGATACTTTATGAAATCACCAAAAACTCTTTATACACCGGCATAGCAGCCTTCTTTTTCTCCCTTCCAACCGTCATCGGAATCTTTTGGGGACCGGTTGTAGACCGTTTTGATAACAGAAAGCTCTTAAAACGCTGTGCACTTTTTTCTTTAATTGGTCTTTTCCTCTTGCTTGCCTTGACATTAGTGCTTGGAATGAATCCTCTGGTGATTTTAACTTTTATTCCTATTCTTGCCTTTTCAACAGAATTGACCTATCCGATTGGCGAGAACCTTTTGCCGAAAGTCGTGAATAGACACGACCTAACAAAGGCGAATTCACTGATTATGGCTGCGAGCACTGGAGCGGACCTCCTGTTCAACGCAATTTCTGCATTTATTCTTTCTTTTCTAGCTTTTGAGCATTTGCTTCTCTCAATGCTCTTTGTCATGGCAGGCGCTTATTTTTTCTTCCGACGTGTTCACTATCATCACAGCAGGTCAGAAATTACTGAAGCGGAAGATGAAGGTTCAGCGACTTATTTTCAAGACTTAAAAGAAGGACTGAGTTTCGTCAAGCAGCCGCTGGTGCTACTTTTACTCGCCCCCCTAGTTTTACTGAACATTGTCTATGCCATTTTTTATGTCGCCCTGCCTGAATTTGTCAATCTCTATTTTGACCAGGCAAGCATTTACGGCATCATTTTGACCCTATTCGGCGTCGGCTCACTGCTCGGGACAATGCTCAGCGACTACCTTTCATCAAAAATCAAAATCGGCCATCTGGTAAGCAGTTGTTATTTCACCGCAGGCGTGTTGTGGACACTTGCGCTGGTCGCTTTACAACTCCGCTGGTTTATTTTTGCCGCATTCTTTGCAGTGATTTCAAGCATGGCCAACGGAGTGGTGAATGTGACCTACGCCGTTCTTTTTCAAAAATTGCCAGATGAAAACATGATTGGACGCGTCCATACAATCAACATGACACTTGTCTGCAGCGCCATGCCCGTCGCGTCACTCTTAGGCGGCTTCCTGGTCGAGCAGTTCGGCTCTTTCCAAGTGATTTTATACTCAGGTCTTTCGCTGGCACTTATCTCAGCACTGGTACTACTAAGCAAGCGTTTCCGAAAACTTCCGCTGGTTCTTGAATTAGAAAGTGTAGAGCATTACAATTAAAACATCTTCCTTTATTCCTGTCAGACGCAGTCAATTATTGTCATATCTTTTCTTGATACAGCGTTTACTGAGCATTTAGGCATCGGAATATTTGGAAATTACGCGTAAAAGATATCACAGAATAAAAAAATCCTTTACAGCGCTTTCATTCCATGTTATAATAAAATTATCAAGAGAAAAAAGGTAGGCTGATACCACATAAAATCGGAACAAGTACTCAGAACAAAAACAAACCCCATTTTGATTCAAAACGGAGTTTGTTTTTCATTTTATTTACAATTCAAAGTTTCTGACAGGAACTTTTTTCAGCCTTTGAAAAATCTAGTGTATAATAAAATTACAAGCCCTGCAGTAGCCGCGGAAAACACGCTGCTCACTGCTTTTTAAGTATTTTTAATCACAAGCCCCTCAATCACAACCGCCGCCTCCTCGCAGGCATTCATAATTTTTTCCAGACGCTCGTAAATATCCTTCCATTTAATAATTTCGACAGGGTCTTTTTCACTCGTAAACAATCGCTGGATAAGCGCACTATACAAGCGGTCCGCCTCAGATTCGGTCACTTTTACCTGATGGATATACTCCTTCAACAGCTTAGAATTCTTAAATTTCGCAAATTCCTTAGTCGCCCGTAAAACACCCTCAGTCGCAGTCACAACCAGCTGAACAAAAGTATCCGTATCCGCTTTCAGCCGACGAATCTGCAAATTTTCGAACGAATAAGTCGTCGCATTGATGCCGTCCAAAATATCGTCCAGCCGATTCGTAATCTCCACGATGTCTTCCCGGTCAATGGGCGTGATAAACGCGTCATACAGCTCATTGCTCGTTTCTTCAGTAATACTGTCTCCCTCATTTTCAAACTGATGAATTTCCTCCGATTTACTGAGGAATTTTTCCTTATTATATTCCAAAATCAGTTCCTGCAGCAAACCAGCCGATTTCACCGAATACTCAGCCAGTTTTTCCAGCGCCAAAAAATAATTATATTGCTTTTTCCGTGCCATTTAGTAATCCTCACTTTTAATTGAGCCCACACAGAGCCAAAGCTCCGGCAATTTTCACGCTTCAAACCGGGCGTGCTTCACATCTTGATTTAAAAAATACCAACAAATATTTTTGCCATCACAAAGGCAATAAGGCCGCAGCCCGGGAACGTCAGCACCCAGGCCATCAGCATATCTTTCACAATCCGCCAGTCGACACTGGACATGCGGTTCGCCGCGCCCGTTCCCATAATCGCCGTCGTCTTTGTATGCGTCGTTGAGACCGGAATCCCGAAAATCGAGGCCAGGAAAAGACAAATCGCCGTGCTCAAATCTGCCGCAAACCCCTGGTACCTTTCCAGTTTAACCATATCCATGCCGACCGACTTGATGATTTTCATGCCGCCAATCGACGTGCCGATGCCCATTGTCAGTGAGCAGAGCACCATTACCCAAATCGGAATAATAAAACCGTTTCCGCTTTTTTCCGCCAAATTATTATAAAAAAGTACCAGCATGAAAACGCCCATGAACTTCTGCCCATCCTGCGCCCCATGCAGAAAAGCATTCATACAAGCACTTCCCGCCTGACCAACCGTGAAAAAATAATTAGCTTTTCGCCGGTTAATGCTCCGGAAAATCAGAACAATCAACTTCGTCACCAGCCAGCCGCCGCCAAAGCCCATCATCGTTGAAACAATCAAACCCACAATCACCTTGAACCACTCGCCGCCGTTCACCGCGCCAAGCCCGCCCATTGCCAGCGCCGAGCCCGTCAAGCCCGCAATCAGCGCATGCGACTCACTCGTCGGAATCCCGAAATACCAAGCCGCAACCGCCCAGACCACAATAGAGAAAAGCGCCGAGGCCAGTGCCACTTTCGCAGCATTTCCAGCACCGTCAAAAGACACCATATGACTAATCGTCTCCGCCACCTGTGCATTAAAATAAGTCATCACAAGCGCACCCAGAAAATTCATCACGACCGCCATCCAAATCGCCGTCTTCGGCTTCAACACACGCGTAGAAACAGCAGTTGCAATCGCGTTCGGCGCGTCTGTCCAGCCATTCACAAAAATGACCCCCATGACCAAAGAAATAGTTACAATTAACGCAATACTCAAGCTTCCACCGCCAATATTCTTTTTCATTATTATGATAACATAATAATGCGTTTTCAGCTAGGAAACTTTCATCTGTGAATGAACACGAAAGTTATAAAATGAAGTTGGACACTTTTCCAACTTCATTTTATAACTTTCGATTAGCACAAAACACGGTAAAGTCTTGACTTCACCGCTAAAGATGTGGCCATTGTCGGATGACTCAGGGCATCTCTTTTTTATATCTAGAATAAAATAGAAATATATTGCACCAGCATAGCATTTCAAGCACAAAATTCTGCCGCAAAAATTTCAATCAGCAGAACGTACACTGGTCCAGACACTTATTATAAGACAAAAGAGCCTCATAATCCGGGACAAACACAGCCTCTTCGTCAGTGCCTGCTTCCCGGGCCAGCGTAATACGACCGTTTGCGCCGGTAAAAACAAGAGTCTGACCGTCTTTGCAAGCCAGCTGGTCAAGAACTGCTTGAGGCAGTGTGACCTGACCATTTGAATTCACTGTTGCTCTTGCAACAAAATTTTCGACATTTGACATTTTAACCTCCAAAGTCAACCATAACAGGCAGCTGTTTAATCTGCGGGTCTGAAATTCCCGCCATAATCACCGAGCAGTGATTCACAAGGAAATCATCCGCCAGGCTCGAAATTTGCTGAGCCGCTAATTCCTGCCGGATTCTCGCACATATCGCTTCAATCTGTGCAATTTTCTGCTCACCGGCTTGACAATTATTTGGACAATCAATCAGTTTCTGAAGCATTTCTTTCATTTCCGGCAGCCGCTCCAAATCGTCCAGACCGCGGAACATCCACTTGTAATAAGGCATGTACTTTCGATTTAACAAATAAAGCGTAGAAAGCACACCCTGTACAAATTCATTGCAGGTGATGAAAGCCGCCTCCTCATCCTGACGTTTTATACAGCGTGTGTAATTATACTGCCCGGCCTGTGACAGTTTAAAGACACTGGCAGCCAGCTTCTTCAGCCGCACATCCTCCGGATAAAACTCGCGCAGCCGCTCCCTGACCCGCGTAAACTCGCCGTAGGCATCCTCAAAAACCTTCCCGTTCACGGCCGTCAGCAAGTGCGAAGACGGAATCGTCAGCCAGTCAATGTTCGTCTCCGGGAGCTTTCCGATATACTGATGGAAAAAGCCAGAGATGGAGAACACGCCTACCCGATGCGCTCCTTCGCGCGTCTCATTTCGCTTGCAGCCCATGAATTCCCCAGGCAGCTCATTCTCGTAGGCCGTCTGCAGCTTGGCACCAATTTTTGCATAAATATCATCCGGCAGCCAAAGGCAAAATCCTGGCCCAAAGTCATGGTCACGGGAGAACTCATCATCGTAGCCCAAGCACTCCGAGCCCTCTCCCGCCAATCCTGCTGCGATGTAGGGCAGATACTCAGAAAACTCCCGCTCCAGCATTGGTTTTCCGACAGAATAATAATATTTCTCACTTAAGTCAAGCCCGAACGAGCCCGTAACCGGCGTATTCTTCAGCGCTTCGCTAAACACCTCTAAATCGCTGTCTTCAAACTTCGACAGCTTCGCCCGAATGCTCTGCGCTGCAGGACTCAACACACCATAAGCCTCACTGACCATCGCCAGCGCCTGCTCAAACATCTGCTTCGATTCCGTATATTTATGCTGTGCAGAATAAAGCTCGCCCAGCGCATTCAGCGTCTGGCTATAATGAATATTCGGCTTCACCCCGCTCCTCTGCGTGAAAATCTGCTGAGCCTTGAGCAGATTCGCCTCTGCTTCCGCATAATTATTCATCCGCAGATAAAGCGTGCCCAAAGTCGTATAAGTCGTGGCGGTTTCGGTAAAAGCCTTCGGCTGCCCTTCAATCAGCTCAAGCGAGCGCCTGGCATAGCTCAGAGCCAATGCGTACTGCCCTTCGGCACCCAGTGCCGCACTAATATTGTTATAAAGCGCAGCTCTCTGAAAGTCAGGAACCTCAGCCAACTGACTGTAAATTGCTTCCGCCTGCTGATAATAGCCGACCGCCTCATCAAACTGCTTCGCCTCAGAGCACACACTCGCCAGATTAATCAGCGTCGTCGCATATGGAGCCGACGACTGCATGTTCATCTCGCGCATAGTAGTCAGTGCCGCATCATAGACCAGTTTTCCGGCTTCGAACTTCCCGGTAACCCGATACAAGCCGCCCAGCTCATTAGCAATCGATACGAACAAATTCCGGTCACCCTGCTGATTCGCCTCTTCCAAAGCACTTAAAGCATATTTCTCAGCCGCAGGAATCCCTTGCATTTTCAGTAAACTGTCAAATTTCTCAAAAAAATTTTCAGCTGCCATCACATTCTCTCTTCCGCCTCATCCAGTGAAGCGTAACCGTACATTTGCACCATAATTGTACGAATTTCCACGGCAAGATTGCCGCCGCGCGCCTTTTCCTCACGAACAAAGTCCAGAAAAAGCCGCAGCGTTTTCGCTGAATAAGTCCTCAGCTCGCCCGTCGCATAAGTCTCGATAGACGCAAATCGCACATCAAACTCAGAAGTGTTCAATTTTCGGCCTTTTGTACAAATCTTCGGATATTTTTCCTGCAGTTTTTGCTCACAATCCAGCAAATAGTCCACAATCTCACGAATCATCTTTGCCAGATACGGATTCGGCCGGGGCAGAAAATCTGCCAGATTTGCCTTATAATAAGCCGAATCGGACAAAGACATCATATATGCGTATTTTTCCAGCACAAGATTGCGATTTTCGTCCACTGCCCGCTTCAAGTCCTGCGTATAACTAAGTAGCAGCGCCTCCGGCCAGGGGGCATAATTACTGAAGCGCATGATATAGAAGGTCCCGTGGTCATTCTGGCACGCCGCACGTCCATCCAGTCCCCGCACCTTCTGGAGCATTTCCCATTCCATCTGGACAATTTCATCAATTATGTCTTTATTTTGCATGCAAAGCCGCCATGGTCATGTAGTTATAGGCCTGATTAAAGTGCGGCAGGAAGAACAGGTCTGTCAGAGCGAACTTGTCAATCGTCACGCCCTCCTGAATCGCCAGCGAGAACATATTGATATTCCCCACTATTATGTCTGACCGACTAGCCATCTGACAGCCGACAATCCGCCGGCTCGACTTCTCATACACAATGCGGATTTTCACCTCATCATTGTGCGGCATAAAGCCCTCCATCTGCAGGTCCTCGTAGTCAGTATAACCGACTACCATTCCCTCTTTCGCCGCTGCTCCCAGCGACAGACCCGTCGAGACCAGATTCAGGCCGAAGATGGAAATGCCGTTTGAGCCTTGTACACCGATTGCCTCCAGAGCCGTGCCAGCCGCGTTATGCCCCGCAACAATACCAGAGCGAACCGCATTTGAAGCCAGCGCGATATACGCCTCCTTATGCGTTGCACCGTCATAAATCGTCGTACAGTCGCCCGCTGCATAAACATCCGTATCTGACGTCATATTATGCCGGTCTGTCAGAATTGCCCCATTCTTCATAAAAGTCCGCAGATGCTCTCCTCCGAGCGGATTATTCGGCAGGAAACCGATACAGTTGAGCACCAGGTCAACAGAATATTGGCCTTTATTGGTTTTCAGCCCAGTCACACGACCATTTTTCCCCAGAAACTCCGTGGCTAACTCGTCATAATGCAGCTCCAAGCCGTTTTCTGCAAGATTTGCATCCATTTTCACGGCAAATTCCGGGTCATAATAACTTGCCAGCGAAGTTTTCGCCGCATCAAAGAGAATCACCTCTTTCCCTCGCCGCTTGGCCGCCTCAGCGATTTCCGTGCCGATATAACCCGCGCCAATCACTGCCACGCGCTTCACTGCCGGATTTGAGAACTCTGTATCAACAGCTAGTCCCTCCTGATAAAGCTTCAGGAAATGAATCCCGTCAAGTTCCTTTCCAGGCAGATTCGGCACAATCGGACGCGAACCCGTCGCCAGAATCAGCTTATCATACGAGACAAAACCAGCCGAACCGTCTTTTTTCACATAATGGACATTTTTACTGCCATAGTCCACATTCGTGACATTCGTCTCCATCAGGACTTCCGCCCCTTTTCGCACAAAATCCCCAGGCTGTGCATAAAACATACCATTCGTCGTGGGCACCTGACGCCCCGTCCAAATCGCCGTCCCGCAGCCCAGAAAACTCATGTTGCTGTTGCGGTCAATCATAGTCACATCAATCGCCGGGTAGTTGTCCAGCAAAACGTTTGCCGCAGCAATTCCTGCGTGGTTTGTTCCGATAATTACTACTTTCATTATACAAAATCTCCTAAAATGTTCTTTTTTCCCTGATGCATCTGTTAATATTTGTGAAAATTATTAATTCTGTCCATTATTTATTCATTCATTCATATCTGGTGAAGAGATTGGGATGATAATTTCCGTGACAAACTTATTCGTTGAGCTCGTTGTCCAGTAATCAATGACATAGCGCTCATAACTTTCATCATGAATCTTGTAATGATGTGAATCCGCATACTCGCGCATTCGCTCATAAGTCTGCTCAATCCCCTCCAAATCACCCAGGTGATAACAGCTCAAGCCCATAAATCCGCCGTAAACAATCATCTTTTCCGGATATTCGAGCGCCTGCAGACACTCCTGCAGAATCGTCGCCCTCTCGGCCTTTCCCGCAATCTTCTCCCGCCAAGAATCAAACTTTAAAATAATCGGGCCCGTAATCTCCCAATCCATCTTTTCCAAATGCTGCGTCCAAGCCAGATTGATGCAGGACTGCCGGAAATTATAGCTGTATGACTGCTCCAAAGAGCAATAGCTGTTATCCGCAGGATAATACTTCATGTTCACACTCGGCTCTTTCTGGCAAGCCGCCATACTTCCTTCATGAATCAGCTTCGCCCAGTCCTTTGAAGCAACATAGGAATTATAAATCACTACCTGTTTTTTCTTAAGCACCTTCATCCTCTCCAGTAAACTGTCATAATGCTCAAGACAAACCGATGATTCAATCAAATTCTTTATCTCATTCAGCCCAAAACCCAACTGCTTGTAATATTTAATAATCGAAATACACTCAAGCGTCGCCTCATCATAGTAGCGATAGCCTGTCTCTTCATCAATTTTTTTAGGCACAATCAAGCCGCAATCTGCATAAAGCCGCAGCGTTCGCGTAGACACACCGCAAAGCTTTGCAGCAGTGCCGATTGAAAACAATTCGTCTGACATCCCCTCCCCCTTTCTTTAAAATGGCGTTCATAAAATGGCTTGCCGCCACTAAAACGCTTACATTGTATTAATTATAAACCTTCACATAACGATAAAGTCAAACGGTTTTTATTAAAAAGTCCTAAAAATAAAGAAATCAAACAGATATAATAAGTGTGTATAAATTATATTTACAAATTCTGTCTAAATGTCTTTAAATTCAAACAAAACTTTTTGAAAATAATTTGTGATTTTTGAACGCTGCGTACACCTCTTTAATTTATTAGAAAATTTTTTCGAGTCTTTTCAGCAGGTAAACTGAGTTTATGCGCCAATCCAAACTTTGTTGTTTTAAAAAAAGCTTTACCTAGAGGCAAAGTTTTTTCGAAAGAGTGAAAAAATAAACAGTGTCGGCAGAATTACCAGCACCGTTTAACATTAAAATATCTATTAATTATAAGTAGGAATGATGAATGCGCTGCCCACCACCGAAACATTTGAACGATAAGTCACATTCGGATTATTATTATAATTCGCTTCTCTGACATTTACTGTACCATCAGCATTCACACTCTGAATAACTGCCACGTGACCATAAGGATTTCCTGCTTGCGCTGGCGAGAAGACAACAATCTCATTCGGAGCTGGTTTATCTGTGTTCGCATAGGCAGCCCAGTTACCCGCGTTACCCGAATATATCCGAAGATTGGGACCCAAGATTTCATAGACTCCCCATGTACATTGGCCCGCATATTGCCACAAAGGATTTCCGCTGCTAGATGAAGATACGGTTGGCACTAAAGTTCCAGTGTCAGTAACGCTAACAGCAGGCGCAGAACCAGTGCTGCTTGATGAAGACTGTGAAGTCTGTGTTGATTGTGACGCTGCCTGCTGTTGTGCCGCCTTTTGTGCTGCAGCATCTTCAACAGCTTTTTGGGCAGCAGCCGCAGCCTGAGCAGCCGCAATTTCTGATGCCTGCTGAGCCAGCAGCTGGTCCTTCTCTTCTTGAGTAGAAGCGATAGTTGCGCTATAAAGAGCCTTAGCCGCTTCTAAATCATGCTGCTGCACAGCCAATTGCTTCTGAAGGTCCGTCGCTTCTTTATAGGCTTTTTCGTTTTCAGCCTGTTTTGTCTCAAGTTCAGCCTTATCCTTTTTCTGCTGTTCCATCATATCACTGTTAGCTTGAACAACCTGGGACATAGCCGTCACTCTTTGAAGCGCATCAGTCATTGACTTCGCGTTCAAAACAGTATTAATATAGCTTGTAACACTTCCATTAGTCTGAGCACTGCGCGCCTGTTTTTTCAAAATTTCATTACGCTGAATAATGACTTCTCTTAGCGCATCAATTTGTGCTGTCGTTGCCTCACTTTCTGTCTGCAATTGAGCAGCACGCGCATTCGCAGCATCAACAGAAGCCTGTATCGTATTCAAGGCCGCTTGAGCTTCCGCAGAGCTTGCCTGGGCATTCGCAATCGTTGCCTCCGCAGTGGCGATTTTATTGGCCGTTGTGTCTGCGTGGGCGATAATCGGTTGGGTTATAGGGGTAATCGGAGCCAGTGCTGACAAAGTAACAGCTGAAAGCATCACACCAGAAAATACTTTTTTCTTAAAAGACATTGATTTTTCTTCCTCTTAAAGTATACAGATATAAAAACAACTGCATTTATTGTAACATAGTTTTGAGTCTGATAGTATTACGATAGCGTTACAACTTGCTCAAAATTAGAAAACACTAATCGCTAATTTCTCTTTCCTTAATATTTTTTGTAAGCAATTTTTCACGTATATAAATAAACAAACGATGTCAGCATAATCACTAACATCGTTTTTTGTAAAATTACTTTTTTATAGAGCAATGAACGAAGCACCAGCTGTAGAAACATTTGAGCGGGCAGTCACATTTGGATTATAATTATAATTAGCCTCCAAAATATTAACTGTGCCGTCAGCATTGACGCTTTGAATAACAGCTACGTGACCATAGCCATTTCCTGCAGCTCCTGGTGAGAAGACGATAATTTCACCTGCGGCTGCGGTAGAAGAATTAGCGTAAACCGCCCAATCACCTGCATTTCCTTGATAAATAGGCATGTTCCCGTTAAGAATCTCATAGACACCCCAAGTACATTGTCCTACTGGGTATGGATTTCCGGCAGCATGTGAAGTAGATACTGTAGTTGTTACTGAAGATGAGTAACCTCCGCCATTTCCGCCAGTACTTACCGAGCTTGTTGAAGAGCTACTATTGCTTGAGCTGGATTGTTGCGCAGCGGCCTGTGCAGCCGCCTGCTCTGCTGCACGTTGAGCTGCTGCTTCTTCAGCAGCTTTCTTATCAGCGGCTGCTTTTTGAGCTGCCGCAACCTCTGCTGCCTGCTGAGCCAGCAGCTGGTCTTTCTCTTCTTGAGTGGAAGCAATGGTTGCTTGATATAGGGCTTTGGCAGCTTCCAAGTCATGCTGCTGAACATTCAACTGTTGCTGGAGCTTTGTTGCCTCGTCATAGGCCTTAGCATTTTCAGCTAGTTTTACTTCCAGATTCTGCTCATCCTTCTTCTGCTGCTGCATCATGTCATTGCTGGCTTTGACAACCTGCGACATGGCCGTTACTTTTTGAACCACATCAGTCAATGATTTCGCATTCAAAACAGTATTGATATAGCTTGAAATTGTACCATTGGTCTGCGCGCTGCGCGCTTGTGTCTTCAAGCTTTCACCACGCTGCTTTATTATCTCATTAAGCGAATTAATTTGTGCAGAGGTCGCTTTACTTTCTTCTGTCAGCTGAGCCACTCGTGCATTGGCTGCATCAACGGAGGCCTGCAGTGTATTCAAAGCGCCCTGCGCTTCAGCAGAGCTTGCCTGGGCATTGGCAATCGTTGCTTCTGCGGCGGCGATTTTATCGGCTGTTGTGTCTGCGTGGACGATAATCGGCTGGGTTATAGGGGTAATCGGAGCCAGTGCTGATAGTGCAACTGTTGACAGCATCACACCGGAGAATATTTTTTTCTTAAAAGACATTTACTATTTTTTCCTCCAAAAAGTTAGATAAACGGATAACTGTTATTATTATAACACAAATCGCTTGTTTAGAATGTTACAGCTTTTTTACGATTTTCTTTTATGATGTTTACAGTTTAAGCGTTTTTTTCGCGGATTCTGGCTTTCCGGCTTGATAAAAGCTTTCTAGCGGCCATTGCAGGATGACGGCTAAAATAATGTTCAAAACTAGTGTGGCAGCGAGTTCTTTGAGGACAAAATCCAGCGGGCCTATGGTGGCTAAGCCAAAGCCGTATTCGATGCCGAAGCTTGCGGCTTCAAATGTAAAGACAATGATGATGATTGTAAAGATGCGTGTCCAGCGATTTTGAAAGACGGTTTCACGGATTTCATAGAGAAATAGGCTTATCAGGGGGAAAATTGCGGCGGCAATGCCGATGACGCCTAGAAAATAGCTGTCATAAATGATTCCCAGAGCGGTGCTCATGATTAAAAGATAGGTCAAGTGGTGCTTCAAGGTGCTGTACATCAGAAAAATCAGGAAAAAATGTGAAACTGGGAAGATGAACTGTGAAAATGTGTTTGCCAAAAAATTGCTGAATTGGCCGTCAATCAGCATGAGGCAAAATAGGATGATTGGACTGAAAAATTGGAAGGCCCAGCGGCTCATAGTTCTCCTTTGAATAGTGTTCGTGTCAGCGCTCTGCTTTTTTTGACATTTTATTTCTCAAGTTCGCGGTGCTTAGAATTTTCGAGCTTTTTTTGGACACCTACGAATATTTTGTCTGTTTATTTTCTGCTCACAGCCGAAACAACTTGCAGGTTATAAAAGTCGGAAGCCGGCTTCACATAGATTTGAGCGGAATAAGTTGAGCTGCCGGTCTTGATTTCGTCTACGGTGCCCAGCAGCAAATCGCTTGGAAAGACACCGTCTAGGCCTGATGTCACAACGTTGTTTCCTTTTGTGATGTCCGTCAGTGTTCCCATGTTGGAAATCACAAATCGATTTGTCTTTTTGTCAAAGTCCATCAGAAAACCCGAGTTTTCGCCGATTTTGATGGAAATTTTATTTGACAAACTGTCAGAGTTTGTAAATAAATCGACTTTACTTGTGGAAGTATTGACTTGTCCGACGACACCGATGATTCCGCCGTTGGCCATGACGAGTGTTTTTTCTGCCAGGCCGGAGCTGCTGCCTTTATTGATGATGAGCGTGTCGTTCCAGCTTGCTGGTGTGCGGCTGATGACTGACGCATTAATCAGATGGTAGTCTATCAGTGAATTCTGCAGCTGGAGGGCGTCTTGCAGCTTTTTATTCTCATTTTCAAGCGCTGCTAGTTTCTGCTGGTCTACTGTCAAATCGGCCAGCTTTTTCTTTAGGCTCTGGTTCTGCGAAAAAGCATTCAGCGCGTTGCGGAAATCATTGACTTTTGATTTGAAAAAATTCCCCGGCGCGGCCAAAAGGCTGTCAGCTGTGCCTGTGCCGTCATTGATGACTTTTATGAAAGCATTGGGCGTGCTGCCGCTGCTGTAGGATTTGGCAGTTATCGTGATGGCGGTCATGCTTGCTATGATAATGAGCAGGCCGATGACGACAATTTTACTGAAGTTAAACTTTTTCATCTTGTTTATTTTAACATTTCTCAGGATATTTTGTTAGAATATAGGAAATGATGAACGAAAATATTCCTGTTTTTGGTGAAAAAGTAAATGGTGCAGTCTATAAAGCACGCTACGGTGTTTACGCGATTGTTGAAAAGGATGAGCAATTCTGTCTCGTTCAGGCGCCGAATCATGAGTTCTTTCTGCCCGGCGGTGAAATTGAAGCTGGCGAAAATCATGAGGAAGCGCTGAAACGCGAACTCCTTGAAGAGTTGGGCGCTGACTGCGAAATCGGTGATTTTCTCGGCCAGGCGGATGAATATTTTTATAGTTCACATCGTGACCAGCATTTTTATAATCCTGCCTACATTTACAGCTTGGCTTCGGTCAATTTTGACAAGGCGCCGCTGGAGGATTTTAATCAGATTTACTGGTTTGATTATGATGAGGCACTGGATAAGCTTAAGCGCGGCAGTCATAAGTGGGGACTGGAAAAATATCATCGTATTGGAGGAAGATAAAAGAGCGCCTGAAGAAAGAGGGAAATGAAACCGTGACAATTTGTCACAGTTTGATTGTAGACAAAGTCCGTTGGACATTGTCTCTTTTTATGCTCTGGAGTGCTGTAAAAGTGCGATGACAATGTATCAAGTGAACTGCTCCGCACTGTTCATTTTTTCTATTTTTGACCAAAAAGCTCATGAATTCAGCATTCATGAGTTTTTCAAATAAGGAGGCGTTTTGTTATTTCTCCGTGATGTTCTGATTCTCTGCCTCTGCTTTCTCAGTCTCAGACCGGGCTTGTTTCCACATCTGATAGGCCGAGAAGGCTGTGTAAGCAATCACAAGAAGCAGACAGATGTAAAAGATGATATTGTAGACAGAAAAGAGCTGACTGTCCTGCACGGCTTTCATGACGGACTGGCCCAGCCAAATTGCACAAACAATAGCTGTCAGTCCATATAATCGTGATTTTTGTGTTGAATTTAATTCTTTATTCATATCAGTTCTTTCTGCGCTTTGAATAAATATCAATGGCGACAGCCAGGAGCAGTACGAGTCCCTTAATCGTTTGAATCAGCGCAGAGTCTACGCCCATGATTGACAGACCCTGGTTGATGACGCCGATGACGACGGCACCAATGACAACGCCTGGAACTGTACCGATACCGCCGGTTACAGCGGTTCCGCCGACGAAACATGAGGCGATGGCGTCCATTTCAAATGAGGTACCTGTGGAGGCTGAGGCTGAGCTCAGGCGTGAGAGCATGGCAATGGCTGCGATGGATGACAGCAGGCCCATATGAACAAACAGGGCAAAGTCGACGCGTTTTGTGTTGATACCTGAAAGCATGGCTGCGCGACGGTTGCCGCCGACTGCATAGACGTGACGTCCAAAAACGGTTTTTGTTAGGATAAAGTTGTAAATGAGAACCAGAGCACCGACAATCACCAGCATGATTGGAATCCCGCCTTGTGTAGCGTTGCCTGAGGATGCAAATTCATACGTCAAGAATATAATCACCAGGGCAGCTATCCCTATCTTGGCATATGAGGTGGACAGCGGTTCAACCTCAAGTCCAATCTTATCGGCTTTCTTGCGGTTATTGAGTGTTGACCAGGCAAAGGCTGCGAGAATCAGAATTCCAACGACGATTGTCAGGCCGTCAAAGGGCCCCCAGAAGCCCAGAACATTCGGCAGATAATTCGCCGCTATGGAGTTGAAGGACGAGTTGTTCACTGGAATTGAGGCGTTAATCATGGTGGTTGCGAGACCGCGGAAGACCAGCATGCCTGCGAGGGTGGTGATGAAGCCGGGGATTCCGACAAATGCGACCCAGAAGCCCTGCCAGATGCCGATGGCGATACCAATCACGAGACCGACGAGGATTGCCAGGAACCAGTTCAGATGCATGTCCTGCATGAGCAGAGCGACGCAGCCGCCGATAAATCCGACCAGTGAGCCGACGGACAAATCAATATGCGTGGCGATGATGACCATGACCATGCCGACGGCCAGGATGATAACGTAGGCGTTCTGCTGAATCAGCTGTACAACTGTGTTGGGCTGGAGCAAAAGTCCGCCTGTCAGTATTTGAAAGACAATGATGATGACAATCAGCGCACCGACGATGCCGTATTGGCGCGCATTTGCGGCAAATGATGCAATCAGGCCGTTCTTTTTTTCTTTCGTTTCCATAATTATGAAGCTTCCTCCTTTGAATGACTTTCTTCGCTGACATTATCAGCTGACAGCGGCGGTATTTCTTTTTCCTGAGTCATTCCTTTCATCAGGTATTCTTGACTGAATTTTTCTCTTGGGACTTCGTCTGTGACGACGCCTTGGCTGACGGTGTATATCCGGTCGCAGATTCCGATGAGCTCGGGAAGTTCAGAAGAAATCACAATGACTGCTTTGCCTTCATCGGCCAATTGGTCAATGATTTCATAGATTTCGTATTTTGCGCCGACGTCAATGCCGCGGGTCGGTTCATCAAGGATTAGGATGTCCGGGTCTGCGATGACCCATTTTGCCAGGACGACTTTCTGCTGATTGCCGCCGGAGAGGTTTGACACGCGCTCTTCGATGTTCGGTGTTTTGATGTTGAAATCTTTGCGGTATTTTTCCGCGGATACGCGCTCAACGTTGTCGTCCATGATGCCGTGTTTTGAGTGTTTCAGCAGGGCAGCCATTGATGTGTTTTCGCGGATGTTCTGCAGCAGGTTGAGGCCGTAAGCTTTGCGGTCTTCTGTTGCGTAAGCAAGCCCGGCGTCAATTGCTTTGCGTGTGGTTGAGGTGTCGGTCTCTTTTCCGTGAATGTAGACTTTGCCGGTGACGCCTGAGCCGTAGGAGCGGCCGAAGACGCTCATGGCCATTTCTGTCCTTCCTGCGCCCATCAGGCCTGCGATGCCGACGATTTCTCCGGCACGCGCATGAATATTGGCATGGTCAACGATGACGCGCTGCTGGTCTAGCGGATGATGCACTGTCCAGTCTTCAATCCGGAAGATTTCTTCGCCGAGTTTCGGTGTGTGCTCCGGGTAAAGGTTGGTCAGTTCGCGTCCGACCATCTTGTGAATGAGTTCGTCCTGGTTAATCGGATGTTCCTTGCTGTTTTCCATCTGGCCGACGGTTGACCCGTCACGAATGATTGTGACATTGTCTGTGACGGCTTCAATTTCGTTTAATTTATGTGAAATAATAACAGATGTGACATCGTGGTTATCTCTTAAATCACGGAGAATGTTCAGTAAATGGGCTGAATCTTCGTCATTCAGGGCTGCTGTCGGCTCGTCCAGAACGAGTAATTTGACATTTTTAGACAGAGCCTTGGCAATTTCTACCAGCTGCTGCTTGCCTACGCCGATGTCCATGATTCTGGTTTCCGGGCTTTCCATCAGTCCGACACGTCCCATGACCTTAATTGCGTCTGAGCGTGTTCTGTTCCAGTCAATCACACCATTGTGCTGCTTTTCGTTTCCCAGGAAGATATTTTCGGCAATTGAGAGGAACGGGCTCAGTGCCAATTCCTGCTGTATGACGACAATTCCAAGCTCTTCTGAATCCGATATTTTTTTAAAATTACATTCTTTTCCTTCGAATAAGATGCGCCCTGAGTATGTTCCATAAGGATATACGCCAGAAAGAACATTCATCAGCGTTGACTTTCCAGCACCGTTTTCACCGCAGATTCCGTGAATTTCTCCGCGGATAATGTTCAAATTGACATCTGTCAGAGCTTTAACGGGGCCAAAAGTTTTTGTGATGTTCTGCATCTGTAAAATCATATTAGAATCTGACATTTTACACTCCATTGTGCTGTATTTTTATTGAGCCACTTATTAGTTTTGGCCGCTCAACATCCTTTCTGCAAGGATTGTTTATACTTTTAAGTAAAAGCTTATACCCGCCGAGAGAGCGTTTCAAGCGGGTATAAGCAATATTCTCAGCGCTCAAGGTCATTCGATAATTGGCGCTGAGATGTCTTTCTGATACTGTTCTTCAGTGATGAAGCCGGTTTCTACTTCAAAGTGCAAATCTTTTTGGTCACCTGTAGGGTTTTTGACCAGTTCATCGGACTGCATCAGCCAGGTTGGAACTTTCTTGTTGCCGTTATCCATTGGGTCTTCAGTTGACTTAGGTGTCTTGCCGGCTGCAATGTCTGTCAAGAGCGTTGTGGTCTGTTTTGCCAGCAGTGAAACGTCCTTGAAGACAGTTTGTGCCTGAGCGCCGAAGGTGATGTTGGTGATGGCAATGTCCATACCGTCCTGACCCGTGATAACAGGCCAAGCCGACTTGTTGTCAGGATTCTTTGAGTCAAAAGCAATTGACGGGGTCATGTCCGGACGTGCACTCTTGATTGACTTCATGACACCGAGTGAGATGGCATCATATGGCGAGAGCACGGCTGCCAGAGGCTGGTCGCCAAGCTTCGTCATGACGGCATCCATCTGCTTCTGAGCCTGATTCTGGTCCCAAGCGTGGACAGAAATCTTCTTCCAGTCTGCATTCGTTGTATCTTTCGTTACAAGTCCCGATGGGTCAACCAGCTGGCCGGATTCAAAGTAAGGTTTAAGCAAATCCCAAGCCCCCTTAAAGAAATAAGGCGCATTGTTGTCATCGTCCGAGCCCGCAAAGAGTGCGATATTGTAAGGTGTTGTCTTGCCTCCGCCGTTCTTAAGGTCGAGCTTGTCAATAATCGTGTTAGCTTCAAGAATACCTGTACGTTCCAGGGCGAATGTGACATAGTAGTCAACTGAGTCCGTATTCATAATCAGACGGTCGTAGGCAATGACGGTTGCTCCGCTGTCCTCGGCTTGTTTCACTGCAGGGCCTACGGCCGTGCCGTCAACTGAGGCTACAACAACGGCTTTAGCGCCGGCAGACACCAGGTTGTTGATATCGGTAGACTGCTGTGAAGTGGAGTTGTTGGCATAGGCCAGTTTGGTCTTGAAGCCGGCTTTTTTAAGGTCTTTGACCAGATTGGCGCCGTCAACGTTCCAGCGCTGGTCGGCTTTGGTCGGCATTGAAATCCCGACTAAATCACCTTTTTTCAGCTCAGTGTCAGATGAGGAACCGCCTCGGCTTCCTGATGAAGAGCTGCAGGCTGTCAAACTTGAAGCAACCATGAGACCAGCGGCTGCAAGCATGGCTAGTTTTGTTAGTTTTTTCAATTTCATTTGAAATCACTCCTTTTTGTGTTGGCGCTACAAGCGCTCACTTTATTTATTTTTCCCAAACCTCCAATTGGATTAGAAAACTTATTAATTTTACCTATTATCCTAGGTTAACGTAGGTCAGTCCAAACAGGTTGCAGAGGTCCTGCAGCTGTTCTGAGTCAATCTTGAAGGATAAAACTGTATGATGTCCGCCGCCTGTGCGCATCCATGCTTCCGCGCCGGGCTTCAAGCCCATCTTAGGTGTCCAGAGCTGCTTTGCCACTGGTAAATATGGTGTTTCTTCCTCGGGTTTATTTCCCGAAACATCGTAGGAAATCAGCTTGAATTCATCGCCGTAGTCGGCCATTGTAATGTCGACGCCTTCAACATCAGCCATGCCGGTAAAGACGAGGCGCGCGGGGTCATCTTTGCCGCCGATGTCCAGCGGATGGACCTCTACGCGCGGACGGTCCGAGGCGATGGAGGGGTCAACTTCCAGCATGTGCGAGCCTAGAATGGCTTCGTGGCCTTCGCGGAAGTCCAGCGTGTAATCTTCCATGAAGACGGTCTGCTGATTGTGCGACATGATTTTGAAGAGGCGTACCAGTGCGGCTGTTTTCCAGTCGCCTTCGCCTGCAAAGCCGTAGCCTTCAGCGAGGAGCATCTGTGCTGCCAGTCCGGGCAGCTGCTCTAGGCCGACCAGGTCTTCAAAGTTGGTTGTAAAGGCACTGTAGCCTTTTTCGTCCATAAACTTTTTCAGTGCCAGATACTCGCGCAGCTGATATTTCACATTGTGCTCAAATTTTTCGGGTGTATTTTGGCCTTGAACGTAATCATATTTTTCTTGAAGGTCAATGTAGAGCTTGTCGACTTCTGCTGCTTCCACTGCATTGACGTATTCTACAAGGTCGCCGACGCCCCAGTAGTCGACGGTCCAGCCGAATTTAATCTGGGCTTCGATTTTGTCGCCGTCTGTGACTGCGACATTGCGCATTTTGTCCGCAAAGGTTACGACTTTAATCTTGTAGGATTCATTGTAGGCAACTGCAACGTCCATCCATTTCGCGATTTGAGACTGAATTTCCGGATTGTTCCAGTGGCCGAAAATGACTTTGTTATGCTTGCGCAGACGCGCGTTGATGAAGGCATATTCTCGGTCGCCGTGCGCCGACTGGTTGACATTCATATAGTCGAAGTCAATGCTCGAATAAGGAATGTAGTCCAGGAACTGGGTTGCCAGATGCAGCAGGGGCTTTGTCAGCAGCTGCGTGCCGCGAATCCAGTTTTTAGCTGGTGAGAAGGTGTGCATCCAGGTGATGACGCCTGCTACTTTATCTTCAAAGCTGGCTGTTTTCAGGATTTCAGTGATGTTTTCAGCTGTCGTTCCGACGATTTTGAAAACAATCGGATAGGGCAGGCTTCCAGAGGCATTCATTTTATCTACAATTTCTCTGGAATCTTCTTCTACCTTGGCAAGTGCCTCAGGGCCGTACAGAAACTGTGAGCCGGTCACAAACCAGAATTCTTTTTCAGACATAATACAAATTTTCTCCTTATTTCTCATTATTTTGTCCGTAATAAGCATCTTTTCCGTGCTTACGCAGGTAGTGCTTATCCAGCACACGCTGAGGCAATTCTGTCGCGTAACTGTTGATTTGCCGCGCAAGAAGGTTCATCTTGCAGATTTCTTCAAGCACCACGGCATTGTAAACAGCTTCTTCAGCATTTTTCCCCCAAGTAAACGGGCCGTGGCCATGAAGCAGAATCGCCGGCACATCCATGATGTCAAGCTCTCGCTCCATAAAGGTTTCAATGATGATGTTGCCGGTTTCGTGCTCGTAGCCTGCGTCAATCTCTTCCTGAGTCAGGTAGCGCGTGCAGGGCACGGGGCCGTAGAAAGTATCCGCATGCGTCGTCCCCATCGGCATGACATCCACACCTGACTCTGCCCAGGCCGTCGCCCAGGCCGAATGCGTATGGACAATTCCGCCGATTTCCGGGAATTTTTTGTACAAGACGGCGTGAGTTGGTGTGTCCGACGAGGGATTCAAAGCTCCCTCAATGACATGTCCGTCAAAATCGACCACCACCATGTCAGAAGGGGTTAAATCCTCATAACTGACACCGCTGGGCTTGATGACGAAGCAGCCCGACTCATGGTCTCTGGCTGAGACATTTCCCCAGGTAAACTTGACCAGACCGTGTTTGGGCAGTTCCAGATTCTGTCGCCAGACTTCTTCTTTGAGTTTTTCTAACACTGGCTTATACTCCTTCCTTTAAGGCCTCAACCGCTTTTCGCTCAATGTCTAGGCCTGCTGTATAACGTTCAATGAAAATGTTGTAACTTTCGATGTCTTCCTGCGTTGGGGAAATTGTTGTTCCTGCGGCGTTCTTGAAGACCTGACTTTTCAGATACTGGTTCAAGTCCGTCTCAGTGGACCCTTCAAAGGCTGCGAGTACAGCCATTCCCCAAGCGCCGCCCTCACCTGCTGTCTGCATCACGGTGACTGGCGTTTGCAACGCCGAAGCCAGAATCCTTTGTCCGACTTCCGGTGTTTTGAAGAGGCCTCCGTGACCGACCAGTCCCTCAATCTGGATGCCTTCCTGGTGAAGAATGTCCATGCCTAGGCGGATGGCACCGAAGGCGCTGGCGATATGTACTTTCATGAAGTTTGCCAGGTTCAGACGGCTGTCGGCCTGCCTTACAAAGAGAGGACGTCCTTCCGACAACTGTGTGATGTTTTCGCCTGAGAAATAGCCGTAGCTCATTAAGCCGCCTGTGTCTTTGTCGGCTTCGAGCGCTTTGTTGAATAGCAGGCTGAAAATTTTGTCGCGCGGGATTTCAATGCCGAGAGCGGCTGTGTACTCTTCGAAGAGTTTAATCCAGGCGTTGATGTCGGATGAGCAGTTATTGGCGTGCACCATTGCGACTGGATGGCCGTTCGGCGTGGTTACCATGTCGATTTCCGGATAAACTTCGGATAGATTTTTCTCCAGAACGACCATTGCAAAGGCGGAGGTTCCGACGGAAATGTTTCCGCTGTGGACTTCAACGCTGTTGGTTGCGACCATACCTGTGCCTGCGTCCCCTTCGGGCGGGCAGAACGGGATGCCTGGCTCCAGATTTCCTGATGGGTCAAGCAGCTTCGCACCGATTTCTGTCAGCGCACCCGCATTTTCCCCGGATTGTAAGACTTTCGGGAGAATGGACTTCAGTGACAGGCCATTTCCCAAGGCTTCAAACTTCTCGATGAATTTTTCGTCATAGTTTTTGCTTGCCGGGTCAATCGGGAACATGCCTGAGGCATCGCCTACGCCTAGGACTTTCTCGCCGGTCAGCTGCCAGTGAATGTAACCCGCCAGGGTCGTGAGGTAGCTGATTTGCGGGACGTGCTCCTCTTTGTCAAGCATCGCCTGGTAGAGGTGCGCGATGCTCCAGCGTTCCGGGATGTTGTAGTGAAAGAGTGCGGTCAGTTTTGCCGCCGCTTCGGCTGTGGTTGAATTGCGCCAGGTTCTGAACGGTACCAGCAGCTTGTCCGCGTCGTCAAAGGCCATGTAGCCGTGCATCATTGCGCTGAAACCGATGGAAGCGACGCGCTTCAGCGTCAGCCCGTACTCTTCCTTTACCTGCGTCGCAAGTGCCGCATAGCTCTGCTGCAGTCCTTCCCACATTTCGTCCAGCGAATAGGTCCAGTAGCCGTTTTCCAGCTGATTCTCCCATTCATAGCTGCCGGACGCGATGGTCTGGAAATCTGAATCAATCAGAACTGCTTTGATGCGGGTTGAGCCGAATTCTATGCCGAGATATGTACGGACATTTTCTATTTCTGAGGCAATTTCCGCCTGAGTTCTTCCCATTGTATCCTCCATTTTCATTGTTTTTCTTTAGAGATAACGCTTACATAACATAATATAACACTTACATACGTACATGTCAAGTGTAATGGAGCGAAAAATTCACAATTTTTTATCTTTGTATACGTACAAATTGCATGGATTCAATCATCAAGCCCTGATTACAGCGCATTCTCTCATGCGATATTAATATTTACCAATTAATTATAGTGTAACACTTATCACAATGGAAATCTTTCCCAAATCATGCCAATCATATGAAAGCCTTTCCAGAATCACGACAGCAAATAACATTTTTCTCATTCTCTTGTACGTATAAACTCTGTATTTAATTGGGCCCAGCCTCACAAGACAAATTTCGCTCAAATAGGTATGTATTTTCGAACAAAAGTCTATAATATGTATGCGCATTGTGCTATAATGTAATTTAATAAAAACACGAAAGAAGCCGCCTTGACGAAGCCAAAATACCAAAGCATTGCAGACGCAATCCGCGAGAAAATCCTCTCCCGACAATACCCGCTCCGCACTGCCATCCCAACCGAGACACAACTTCAGGCAGAATACCACGCCAGCCGTGACACTGTTCGCAAAGCCGTGACAATCCTTGTCAACGAGGGACTTTTACTGCGCAGAAAAGGCTCCGGCACCTACGTCAGCGAAATCCCGGAGCCAAAGCCTGAATCGGCAAACAGCAGCGGCAATAAGACAATCGGCCTGATTACCACCTACATCTCCGACTACATCTTCCCCTCCATCATACGCGGCATCGAGCAGGAACTAAAAGAAAAAGGCTACTCGCTGATGCTGTCAAGCACAAACAACGATTACGCCCAAGAGGAAAAATGCTTAGAAAAAATGATTGATTTCGGTGTGGACGGCCTTATCGTCGAGCCCACCAAAAGCAACCAGTACAATCCCAACCTTGCAACCTACGTCACACTGCGCGAGCACAACATTCCCATTGTCATGATTAACGCCGTTTACGACGAGCTCAACACTCCTTTTATCTGCGTAGACGACGTCGAAGTCGGCTTTCTTGCCACCAAAAACCTGATTGACAATCAGCACAAAAACCTGCTTTTAGTCACAAAACTCGATGACCTGCAGGGCAAACTCCGCATGAAAGGCTTCATCAAAGCCTGCGAAGAAAATCACATCCAGATTTTCTCTGATTCCATCATCACCTTCACCACCGAAACCCAAAGCAGCGTCTATAGCAAAGTCCTCAACCGGCTGAAAAAATACCCGGAAATCACAGGAATTGTCTGCTACAACGACAACATTGCCAATACCCTCTGCGGCAGACTGATGGAACTCGGCTTTGACATTCCGGAGGATTATTCTGTCGTCGGCAATGATGACTCGACTCTGAGCCGCGTGGGCGGCGTCAGTCTGACGACTACTAAACATCCGAAAGAGCTCATGGGTATTGCCGCGGCCGACTGGATTGTCAAAACGATTGAAAACGGGAAGCCTGAGGCGAATATTCTTTATGAGCCGCAGCTGATTCAGCGGAATTCTGTGAAGCGGCTGTAACCAAAAAAATCCGCTAATCTGCGGATTTTTCAATATCAGTCTAAATTCAAAAGCCACTAAGGAAGGTGAACTACGCACCGTTCAGTAGCTGTTAACTAGAGTATAACAAAGAAATCACAAATAACCTTTCGCAAAGAACGGACAATCGTCATAAACCTTTTCCCTCTGCTTGTCTGGAATATTGTAGGGGAAAGCCGCAGAGCAATTTGAACACAAAATTTTACTTCCCTAATATTTAATACGTATTTTTTCCGACTGACAACGTGTCGCTGGCCAATTTGAAAATGAGAACTTTCCCAAAATCACAGTTGATTATCACATTTCTTTGAAAAGTTTGAAAATTCTTTTGCTGACCTCCATTTCTTTGTCTATGAAATAGAAATGGTTCCCCGAAAACTTTAAAAACTTTACTTTATTAAAAGTGTAATTGCGCCAAGATTCTATGCCTTTTTCATCAATAAATACGTCGTCTGTTCCGTAACTGACTATCAACGGAACATCAATTGCCCTCCCATCATTCCGATAATGGTTGATTGCTAAAAGGTCGTTTTCTAATGGTGGAATAGCAAAATCTAAAAACTTTTTATCCTCTGTCATTGCCAAGGGAATCATTTCTGTCTTTTCCAAAAGTTTTCTTAAAAGGCGAAATCTTTCCTCTTTTTTCAAATTAATAAGATTAACTGGCTGGTTTTCAAAATCGAAAGATGAAATGATTGCAAGCACAATCTTTTTATTGTTAAAAAACGATGCCGTTTTTAGATAATCATATGCAATCAGTCCCCCCATCGAATGGCCAAAAAGAATGATGTGCTCTTCATCGAGTTTTGAAATAGTATTCTCTAAAGCGCCAGAATATTCTTGAATTGTAGTATTTGGTTTTCCTTTGAAAAAAACGGGCCTATTGGGATACTGAATTATCTCACAATTAAAATAAAGAGAAAATGCTTTCTGTAGGCGGTTATACATCAAAGGATTTCCACCAGCGTGCGGCAAAATCAGTATTTTTGTTTTTTCCATTTTTCCTCCTGAGTTGTTCACGCTATGCATGATTCAAAAAGAACTTTCTCAGTGACTTTTTTTATTTCCAGTTTAACTTTTTTTGCTGAACAAATTGAGCAAACATGGTCTTCATCTGCAGAAAACTGAGAAAATTCTAGCCTCGAATCTGTCGGGAAATTTATACAGTCATTTTCTATTTGAAAACTGTACTTCGAAATATCATTCGATATTGACCTACCCAAAAATTTTATATAACTTTCTTTTAGAGTCCAGAGTTGATAGAATAATACTGCAGCTTCCTGAGCCGTACTGGCAGCCAGTAGAGAATCTTTTTCACTTTGTGAAAGAACTCTGTCAAAACTTGATAAATTTATTTGATAGTTTATCCTCTCAACATCTATGCCTACCTCATAGCTTGAAACAGCAGCAACAATGTATTGACCGGCGTGAGATAAATTAAAGAATTTATCTGAATTCCGTAGATAAGGCTTTCCAAAAACATTATAATCAAAACATAAACCGCCAGAAGGGAAAATTCGATTTTCCATAAAGCCGAAGCGGATGAGCATTTCTCCTAAAATGCATCTTTTCCTATCAATTTCTCGTTTATAACTTTTGGCCTTGTCCAGTCTGTCAGGTGTGATGTAACAGCTCCATTTTGACAAATTGTCCTCAAATTCTTTCAAATCTAAAAAATAAACTTTCAAAATTTTTCCTTCCTTTAGAGGTGCCCTTTACTCTGAAGTTAGTTCCCGCAAAGAAATTTTCCTTATTCTTCTTAAGACTGTTATAGTTGTAAGGATTATGATGACTATAACTACACTATAAACTATCGCTACTAGCCCAGAGTTAAAATACGCCGGAAATTCTCCAAGTCCAATCCCGCCAACAATGAAGTTTAATATGGATTTTTGTGTAAGAGTAATTATTAAACCGCCCAATACCAATGCAAATAGAGTGACAATAAGATTTTGTATTAGATAGATACTTATGATTTTTGAATTTGTAAATCCAACTGATTTTAGTATTCCAATGTCTTTTTTCTCTGTAAAGAGTCTTGTCAATACTTCTCCAACGATATTCACTAATGAGACTACAATCATGGTCACAGATAAAAATATGCCTGCCAATTTCGCCCCGCTTACAGCTTGACTAATTTCATCATCTATTAGTACCTGCATGTTTGTAATATCAGCCGAGTTTCCATATTTCTCTTGTATTACATTTTTGAATTCCCCTAAATCAGTCTTATTTTTTACTTTTACATAAAATGAAGATTCCTTGAAACTATAATCATCTTTCAATATATCATCTCGATTGATTCTAAATCCTTTCCCGGCATAATCTATCGTCTGATAGATACCAACAATGGTAAACTTTCTCTCTCGTCCATTAATAATTATGCTAATATTATCTCCTAAGTTTTTGTGATAAAGCTTGCTGCTTCCTAAAGCAAGACTGATTTCTCCATTTTTGCCGGGATTTCGCCCCTGCAAATTCGGTTGACCAATTGTATTAAGATTTCCGCTAATCACAGTGGCATAAAATGAGGCGGATTGCTTATATGATTTGTCCATCCCAACTTTTGTATATTGAGTCATAGCTACAACACTTTGGACATCTGGGTTATCTTGAAGAATATTCTTGCTGATATTTTCAGTATTGGAATTTATCACAAAATCGGCATTGCTGAATCCCCAATATCCCCGATTTTCATACAGTTTATTAAGTGAGCTAATCAAAGTGACTGAAAACATCAAGACAATGCTCAAAATCACAATCACAATAAATTGAGAATTAAAACGTTTTCTATTCAGTAATAATTTTTTGAAAGATATCATCCAGCTAAGAGACAACCTTTTAGAGATACTCTGGCCTTTTCTGAAATTATTTTTTATTACTTTTTTGGTTTTTCTGTTCGTGATAGCCTCAACTACAGAAAGTTTTACTATTCTCCTAGTCGCCAGAGTAATGGTAAGCGCAAGCAGCACTACTAGTACGATAACAGTGATTGCCATCGGAATGAGGACATTTAAACCTTTTCCGCCCTCTCCTATTAAACTCAGCATAGAATTCATGAGAAAATTAGCCGGAAATACACTGATAAAGATACCAAGAGGAAAGGATAAAATACCAAGGAAGAAATATTTTATGTAATATTTTCTCCTGATACTCTTAAGTGAAAAGCCGAACGTTGCTAAAACTCCGTTTATTTTTTCATCTTGTGCAACCATGTTCTTAACGTTACTGCTTATGATAAATAATGAAAGCAATGCAATCACAACAGAAAACAAAAGTAAAATTCCGCCGATTAATGAAAATTGTATGTTGTAGACATATGAAACGAGACTGATTTCAAATCTAACGCCAAGAAAGGGAGTCTTCAAATAATCTGTGAATTCATTCCAGGTTCTAAGATTTGTTTTTTGATAGTTCTTGTATTTAATAGCTAAGGTTGTCTCGTTGCTTTTCGAATGCGTCACATTTTCAAATTCTTTGTGATTTACCCAGATTCTTTTAGGGTTTATCATAGTTGCGCTGAAGTAGGGGTCAACGACGACTGCACTAATTTTTAAGCTCGTTATATCCGTACCATTTTTGATTCTCACTGTGTCTCCAACATGGAGGTTATAAAGATTTGAAAGGCTTGTCGGAAGCCAGATAGTTCCATTTGCCGGAGCTTTTGATTCTTGGCCAGAGACTATTTTCAAAATATTTTGTTGAGAGTTAACAGCCTTTTCAGTAAGATAGACCTTCTGAAACTGATTTTTCCCTATCCCTATTTGGATATCAGAATCTGTATGATAGGATTCAATTTCACTGATTGAAGGGGTTTTCTTCCACCAATTCATAAGTTGGTCTTCATCATATAATTGGGTTGAAAAAATTAAGCTCTCATCAGAGGCATGACTTTGTTGAAACATTTTAGTAAGCGGTGCCTGCGTGTTGAACAAAATAATCAGTCCTAATGAGAACAGGAGAGCTGAAAACATCATCAATATATAAGTAACTATTGAAGTGGCTTTGTTTTTCAGAATATCACGGTAGCTAAGTATTATCAAACTCTTCATTTTACCACCCCTGTGTTTTCAAAAAAGAAAGTACATTTTCCTCTCTGATTAATTTGTCTTCTTCCGAAAATTTTCCCATGAACTTAGAAGCCGTAATTTTTCCATCAGAAAGATAGATTAAT
This sequence comes from Lactovum odontotermitis, assembly GCF_054658595.1. NCBI lineage: Bacteria > Bacillati > Bacillota > Bacilli > Lactobacillales > Streptococcaceae > Lactovum > Lactovum odontotermitis. The sequence goes on along the minus strand of NZ_BAAGGQ010000011.1, from coordinate 21,514 downwards.
TGATCACATCTTGCTGCTGCTTTTGGGTCATGAGTCACCATGACAACAGTCTGCCCATTATCGTTAAGCTTATTTAATAAATTTAAAATCCGGGCACTTGACTTTGAATTTAAAGCCCCTGTCGGTTCATCCGCAAATATGATTGACGGATGATTAATCAAACTTCTCACAATAGCAATTCTCTGCTGTTGTCCTCCTGATAACTGATTTGGAAATTTTTGAGAATACTCACCAAGCTCAACCTCTTCCAATAGTTGCTGCACTTGATAATCAACTTTCTTTTTATCGTCTTTCAAATAACCAACAATTGCAATATTTTCAAATACGGTTAAATCTGGAATCAAATTAATTCCCTGATAAACAAATCCAATCTCATTTTGTCTAAATTTGGCTTTTTCTTTCTCTGAAAATTTTGTAATATTCCGCTGATTAATATAAACCTCTCCACTCGTTATGGAATCTAGACCACTTATAGAATAGAGTAAAGTAGATTTCCCTGAGCCAGAACTCCCCATTATTACTGTGAAACTTCCTTCATCAACCTCAAAGTTTATATCTTTTAGAACTTGATTTTTGGTTTGACCCAAGGTAAAATCTTTATTCAGTTCCTTCACTTCTATGACAATTTTCTTATGCATGTTTTTTATCTCCTTGTGCAATTAGATTATTCTCTTTGCTGAACTTATAAATATCTTCAACACTTGCATTAATACCAGTTTTTCTCAACTCCGAAGCCTCCTTAATAGCCATTATGCAGTTTCGTCCCAATCTTGTTATTTTATCAAAGCAAAATAAAAAAACATCCGTATTTCACGCATGTTTTTTTGCGGTTTCACACAAATCAGTTTAAGCTAAGTTTTACTCCTTCTCTAACTATTCCAATTCTTCCTTTAACACCCAATTTTTGACAAATACTTGTTATTTGACTTTCTACAGTCCTTTTACTTATGAATAATTTTTGTCCAATTTCCTCATTTGTGTATTCTTCAATGACAAGTTTTACCACATTTCGTTCTGTTTCTGTAAGCAATTGATTTTTTTCCATATCAATAATGCTCGCTGGAATTACTAAATTGCCGCGACTGACTTCAAATATTGTATCTATCAGTTCTTCTGAGCTTACTTCTTTTCGTAGAAATGCTTCAATTCCCAACTCAAGTGCCTGCTTATGCAGAATTTCTTCATAGAAGCCTGAAACTAAAACTACTTTTATTGTTGGACTAATCTCCTGACGAATTTTCTTTACCAGGTCAAAACCATATGCATTTTTTAGCATCAAATCACAAATTAAAACTTCAACTTTATGAAACCTCAAAAAAAGCATCAATTGGTTTACTTCAGTAAAAGTTCCCAAAATCTCAAATTCTTTAATTTCACTAAGCTGCTTGTATATTCCTTGAAGAACTAATTTATGGTCATCAATAATTGCGATTTTTATCGGCATTTTCAAACTTCTCCTATCTATTTGGGAATGGTAAAAACTATTTTTGTTCCACCCGAAACACTGATATCAATATTTCCTCCTAACAAAGCAAGCTTCTCTTTAATCGCAAAAAGTCCAAAATGGTTCACTAAATTATCTTGACTCTCAACAAAGGTTCCATTATCGTCCACATGAACTTCTATGTTATGATTATTTTCACGAACACATATCGAAATCTCTGTTGCTCCCCCATGAAGAATACTGTTGTTTATCATTTCCTTAGTCGTACGTAATACAAAATTTTCCTCTTTTATTCCTAAAGAAACTCCCTCATCAGGGAAAGAATAAACTATTTCCACCGGGTACTTTTGCTTATAGCGCTTTATTTCGAATTGAAGTGCTCTTAAAAAACCATTTTCTCTTAAGACAACTGGATAAACATTTGAACATATTTCTCTGAGCTGATAAATTGTATCATCCAGCAAGTTTATCACACGTTTCTTGTTTAGAGCTTCCTTGTCCATTTCAATTTTCTTCATCTCAAAAATTGTATCCTGTATTATCGTGTCATGTATGTGTAATGAGATTCTCTCTCTTTCTTCTTCTGTCGCAAAAAACAGTTCTAAATCTCTATGTTTTGAATCTTCCTTTCTATAAGTGGAAAAAAAGTCATCAATCATTGGAAATATTACGAAGAAAAATAAGCAACTGTAAACGGAAACAACATAACTTGGAACAAAACTTCCCAATATTGCTAATAAAGAAATAAGTACCGCAACATAAAGTGAACCAAGAATCCTTCCCGCAAGCCGATGAATTCCTTTTTGATAGACAAGTATTTTATTAATGATTAACAGATAAAAAATACTTCCAGCAGGCAGCAGAACAAATAAAATAAGAACTTCAACCGGCGCTGTCCACGGAGTAGGGAATACATAAAAAAGAAAAAGCGGAGATAAACTTAAAACTGCCAATAAAAAAATGTTAACCTTCGAAAATACATCCCGCTTTTCTTTATATCGTCCAACAACATATTGTAAAGCAATTAATATAATCGAAAATCCAAGAAAATAATAGGTTCCTGTCGCCAAGTACAATCGTACAATTAATGTGTCTACGAAAAAAGCATTTAATATGCCCGACACAACACTCACTCCCCCTAAGGCAAGGTAAAAGTAATCGAAGAACGATGAGCCCGTTTTTTCTCTAAAAGTCAATTTTTTTATAAAGAAATTTAAATATAACGGTAAAAATGAAATAGACGCAATAACAAGTACTCTTCCAGCATCAACTCCCATACTTGACGGAATGGCTGAGACCAGTGCAAGTCCAAAAAAATACAAAAAGCTAATAAAATAATAGCCACTAGAACCGAAAGCACTCCGCAAAAATAAAATAATTGAAAAAGCAACTAAAATGGATGCTATGACTATAAGGGATATATACAGAGATAACTTATCCCCTTTTTTATCAAAGCTGATATTTATACTCTTCCCATTTCTCCTGACACTAACATCTTTAGCTTGTTCAACAATGAGCCATTTTTTTAGAACCTGATTCTTCGAAGCCGGAATTTGGTTAATTTTTACAATCACATCACCAACTTTTACATTTTGCCGTGTTGCCTCACCACTCAAAAAAAATCGCTTCACTTTCCATGTTCCCTGTTGATTCACAGCCCTAATACCAATATATGAATTCTTTACAACAAAACTACAAAAATATCCCGAAAGCCCGAAAAAAACAAGAATCATACAAATTGAGATTACTATTTTTCCAGACTTCTTTCTCATTTATAATCCTTTCTGATTTTTTTATACTTTTTGTTTTACCATAAATTCCAGCAAAGGTCAAGAAAACAATGGCAAACTCAGAAAATCAAAGAAAAAATACTTTTCCGAAAAAATGTGGAAAATAATGGGGGAGTCGCACACAGAGCGATTTGAACACAGGAATTTTACTTCCTTAATATTTAATACGTATTTTTTCCGAGTTTGTTTCAATATTTTTCAAAAATTTATAAACCATATTTGGATAAAAACGTGGAAGATACTAAAATGAATCAATTGCATTCTCTCTTACTCCCTTTGTAGCCAGAACAGGCGAGAAAAGCTTCAAAAAATCCAGTACCAAATAATACTGGATTTTTTTCTTAATAACCATCTGGATGCGAACTGTGCCACTGCCAGGCATTCTCAATAATATGCTCCAAACCATTCTCAGCCGACCAGCCCAAAATCTGAGCCGCCTTCGTCGAATCTGCCACCAGCTCGTCGGGGTCTCCCGGCCTGCGGGCACCCATTTTACTCGGAATCTCTTTGCCAGTGACCTTGCGGGCGGTCTCCAGCACCTCGAGGTTGCTGTAGCCGCGACTGCTTCCAAGATTGAACGCATCGGATTTGCCACCGGCTTTGAGGTATTCCAGCGCCTTGATATGGGCGTTGATGAGGTCTTCCATGTCAATATAGTCACGGACGCAGGTGCCGTCTGGCGTCTTGTAGTCGTCGCCGTAAATCGTGATGAAATCCCGCTTGCCTAGGGCGACTTGCAGGATAATCGGAATCAGGTGCGTTTCGTTCGTGTGGGCTTCGCCAATGTGGCCGTCGCTTGAAGCACCAGCTACATTAAAGTAACGCAGGGCAACATAAGTCATATCTGTCGCTTCTGACTGCCAGTGCATCATTTTTTCCATCATTAATTTTGACTCGCCGTATGGGTTAATCGGCTTTTGAGGCATTTTCTCGGAAATCGGGCTGGATTCAGGAATGCCGAAGGTTGCGGCGGTTGAGCTGAAGACGATATGCTTGACGTCGAATTCCTGCATGATTTCAAGGATGGAAATGCAGCCGCCGACGTTGTTGTCAAAATACATGGCAGGTTTTTCCATGGATTCGCCGACCAGCGAGTAGGCACAGAAATGCATCAGGCCTTCAATGTTTTTTTCTGCGGCAAAAGTCGCGCGCATGAATGCACGGTCGCGCACGTCTCCTTCGTAGAAGCGGATGTTTTCCGGGACGGCTTCGCGATGTCCTGTCACCAGATTGTCAATCACGGCGACATCGTAGCCTTTGTCCATCAGCATTTCTACGGCGTGGCTGCCGATGTAGCCGGCGCCTCCAAGTACTAAAACTGTCATATTCTCTCCTTTAAATAGCATTCGCGCAAGCGCTCGGCTTTAAAAAATTCCTATTTACAATTATAACACAGTCACTTCGTTAATCTATTTTTAATGTGAGTTTATTTCACCGTTCAGCCCATCAGTCAAAATATCATTTTTATCTCGCTCAAAAACCCCATAATATAAAGGATAACTATCTTTTTTATCAATAATGTGTTATAATTAAGGGAGCGAGTCCCCTCTCGCCAATAATAAAATAATAAACGAAGACGGAGAAGATTGTTAGTAGAAAAAGCATTGACTTAGAAAAGCTATAAACAGCGACAGACAGCCAGTTTAAATATGCCTGGGGTTATAATCTATGAAGTCTCAAGAAAGGTTGGTATCATGATTTTAGGATTAATTAAATCAAATTTTCCAGGGGAGCGGCGCGTACCGCTTCTGCCGAAAGATATTCAGGATTTCGACAATGATTTGCTGGTTGAAGAAGGCTTTGGAAGCCTGTTGGACATTGAAGATGCAGATTACGAGCGCAAAGGCTGCCGTATCTTATCCAGAGAGGAAGTCTTCAAACAGGCCGAGGCAATTTTTTCACTGAAGCTGATACAGCCGTCTGACTATCCCCACATCCGGAACAATCAGTTAATCATCGGCTGGACGCATCCATACGGCTCCGGCAGTTCTTTCATGAAAGAGCAGGCGAAGCCGAAAGACTTGGTCGTTGTGGATTTGGACAATAATTCTCCAAAGATTTTTTATGAGGACGAAGTCTGCGATGCAGGGATTCCTCAAGGTATTCTTTACCGCAACAGTTTTTATGCCGGGGCTGCCGGAGCCATGGACGCGCTTCTCAAATACGGTCTTATTCCGGACGAAAGCGTGAATATTGCCATTCTCGGCTCAGGAAATGTCTCTCAAGGCGCTTTTTATGCCGTCTCTAAATTCACTTCCAAAGTCAGAATGTTCTACCGCAGAACCATGCCCGTTTTCAAAGACACACTTGATGCTTACGATATTATCATCAACGGCATTGAAGTCGGCCCGGAAAATGAGCCGATATTGTCCCTCCAGGAGCAGAAAAAGTTAAAAAGAGGGGCTTTTATCATTGATACTGCTGCGGATGCCGGAAATGCCATTCAGGGCGACCATTTTACCAAGCTTTCTGATTCGATTTACAAGGAAAACGGTCTCTATTACTACGTCGTTCCGAACACGCCGTCCATCGCCTACCGCAATATCAGCAAGTACTTGAGCCGGCAGCTGAGCCGCTATGTGTTTAAGGAGGATACCGCCCGGTTCAATGAAATACGAAATCATGCTTAATCAGCATTGAGAAAACTTCAAGGAAATTATACAATTTCCTTGTTTTTGTTTGCGTTCAAAAAGTCAATAAACCTGTGAAAGCCTGCCTGTCCTGCCTCATCTGTCTTAAACACGCCAGCATCCTGTAAGACTTCGGTAAACACTTCACCGACCGCCTGCTGGACAAATTCGTGGACAGTGTCCGCTTCATAGCCGCCAATCAACTTAAGCCACTCCGCCCAGTCACGGTGCATGTCCGGCACGTCATTAGGCAGGTCAAGCAGGAACTTCTCCACCTCGGCCAGCTCTGCCTTCAGCCGTGCAGGTAGGATCGCCAGCCCGATCACCTCAATCAGGCCGATATTTTCCTTCTTGATATGGTGCAGCCCCGCATGCGGGTGGAAAATGCCGTCAGGAAAGGCGTCACTGACATTATTGTCGCGCAGGACCAGGTCCATTTCGTAGCAGCAGGCAATTTTCCGGGCAATGGGTGTAATCGTGTGATGCTGTACACCGTCGGCACTGCGTGCCTGGATACTCAGCCCGAGATCATCATAGCTGCGCCATTTGGACAAAATTTCATCGGCTGCGCAAATCATGGCTTCGCGGTTTTCTGAGCGTAAGCGCAGCACGGACATGGGCCAGTCGACAATACCTGCCTCAATGTTTGGAAAGTCTTTCAGACGTACGGCTTCACGCAGTGAAGCTTTTGACATGGGAAACTCGTGACGCCCTGCCTGATAATGGTCGTGCGTTAAAATCGACCCGCCGACAATCGGCAAATCTGCGTTTGAGCCAATCATATAATGCGGAAACTGGTCCAGAAAGGCCAGAAGATTGTTGAAACAGCGGTGATCAATGGCCATCGGCTGGTGTTTTTCGTTCAGGACGATGGCGTGCTCATTGAAATAGGCATAGGGCGAGTACTGGAAGCCCCATTTTTCACCGTTGAGTTCCAGCCGGACGATCCGGTGATTACTCCGCGCGGCTTTGTTCCCGCCGCCGTAGAAGCCCTCGTTCTCCATGCAGAGCTGGCATTTCGGATAGCTCGTATCCTTAAGCTGAAGCTGCTTGGCTGCTGCGATGGCTTTGGGGTCCTTCTCAGGCTTCGACAGGTTAATCGTAATTTGCAAATCCCCATATTTCGTCGGATGCAAATACTCGATATTTTTGGCAATGTCGCGTGTTTTGACCTGATTAACCTGCTTGGCGAGGGCATAAAAGTAATCGGTCGCCTGCTTGGAATTCTGCTGGAATTTCTCCCAGAAGGCCTGATTCAGCTTGCTGGGAATGGGCGTGATAAAGTTCATGAGGGCGGCTTCATAAAAGTCGCGCTCGGATGGCTCGTACATGCCTTGTTTTTGTGCAAACTCTAGAAGCTTGTCCATTAATTCCAGAGAATTTCTCAGCGGGACATCCTTTTGCACAGACTGCCAGTCATGCAAGCCCAGAAAATGCAGCAGCTGATTTCTCAAATAAATTTCATCGGCTGCTTCGACAGTCCCATTATTAATGGCGATATTCACAAAATCTTGAATGTTTTGATATATTGACACATTAACCTTTCTAGTCTAGTTTCTTAGACCCGTCTCCAATCTGCGCCACATAGAACTCCGCAGGATATCCGACAACACGTTCATATTCTTCGCCGACTTTCTGCTCGATTTCATCAATTTTGTCTGATTCAACCAGTGCAATCGCACAGCCGCCAAAGCCTGCACCCGTCATGCGAGCGCCCAGCACACCATCCAGTTTCTGAGCAGTTTCTGCCAGTGTGTCAAGCTCAATCCCAGTCACTTCATAGTCATTTTTCAATGATTCGTGCGATGCATTCATTAACTGTCCAAATTCTGCCAGATGACCTGCCGTCAATTCTTTCTGAGCCAGCTTGGTACGCGTATTCTCGTAGACCGCATGGCGCGCCCGCCGAATCAGCGTCTCATCACCAATTAAATCCTTATTGGCCTCAAACTCTTCGTTACTGAGCTCGCCCAGCGCCTTGATATCCAGCTTCGTCTGCAGACGTTTCAGTGCCTCGCGGGTTTCCGCAAAACGCTCATTGTATTTCGACTCCGTCAAAGCCCGCGGCTTCTTCGTATTCATGATGATAATGCTGTGATTTCCCAGCAGCACCGGTACCATCTCATATTTCAAAGTATTGCAGTCCAGCAGAATCGCCTCATCTTTTTTACCGAAACCGATCGCAAACTGGTCCAGAATCCCGGAATTCACACCGATAAAGTCGTTTTCCGTCTTTTGACCCAGCTGAACCAGCTCAAGACGCGGCACATGAAGCTGAAAAAGCTCGTCCAGAACCACGCCGACCAGCAGCTCAAGCGAAGCCGACGAAGACAGCCCCGAAGCCGTCGGAATCTCCCCATAGACCAGCAGCTCAAAACCCTTGTCAATCGTGTATCCCGCGCCCTGCAGCATCACAATCATCCCCTTGACAAAATTCCCCCAGCTGCCCTCGACCTTCTCGCCGACCTCTGACAGGTCAAACTCCAGCACGCCCGCCTCAGGGAAATTCACGGAAAAGAGCCGAATCCGGCTGTCGTCACGCAAACGCGCAAGCCCCGTCGTCCCAATCGTAATCGCCGCCGGAAAGACATAACCGCCGTTATAGTCCGTGTGCTCGCCAATCAGATTAATCCTGCCAGGCGAGAAAAACTCCTCCACACCACTCGCACCGCCGAAAACCTCGGCAAATTTCTCTTTCAAATCCAACATGTTTCATTATCCTTTCAATTTCAATTGAGTTCACACAGAGCTAAAGCTCTGGCAATTTCTAGAAGCTAAAGCTTCTGAAATTGTCTGCATCCTACGGACGCTGTTGTCGACTCTCGCTACGGCGCTGAAGCGCCTAGTCGAGTCGCAACACGCCTGAAGCTAGGAAATTAGAAAAGCAGGCTGTTGCGGCTTCAGCCGCTTACAGATCGCTTTCCCCACCACCGTGGGATAAATCGGAACCTGCCCTACGGGCAGAACCGCGATTTCCTATCTGCCCCTATGGGGCTGCTGTCGACTCTCGCTACGGTGCTAAAGCACCTAGTCGAGTCGCAAATTTCTACGCTTCAAACCGGGCGTGTTTCACATCTTACCTGATAAATCGTAGTTGCCTTATAAGTCTCGCCGGCTTTCAGCGTAATATCGCCCAACTCCGGAATCTGCTGAGAACCCGGCGCCACCTGTGCCTCAAACGTAATCGCGCCATGGTGGACAACAGGCCGCCCGCGAAAAACCGTGCCCAAATCTCCGAAATTCGCAGTAAAAATCACCAAACTCGGACGATCTGTCCTTACATGTACAGATAAAGCCCCAAGCGACAGACAAGCCTGCTCCGACGACAAATCCCCCGCAGCATCCAGCAAGAATGGGTGATCCACACCGCCCACCAGCTGAACCTGCGGCATCGTACTCTCCAGCGCCTGCGACAACTTCGCACCGCCTCGAAAATCCAAATCGCTGCCCGCGACAGAAACAATATCCCCGCGAACAATCTCCGACTCATCCTTCAAAGGCACAAAACGTGAAGCTGCGAGCTTCAACTCATGTTCATCCACCGTCTGCCCAGGGTCTCCCGTCAAATTAAAATAAACATGATTCGTCGGATTGAACACCGTGTCCTTGTCCGAAGTCGCCGTATAATCAATCCGCCACTGATTGCTCGTCTCGTCAAAGCTATGCGTCACGCGCACCTTCAGCTCACCAGGATAACCATTGTCGCCGTCAGGAGAGACGAGGTCAAAGTGAACACCCGCAACCGCGCCGTCATTGAAAGTCTCAAACTTCCACAAACGCGTCTCAAAACTATGTTCACCCCCATGCAGCGTCTGCGCCCCCTCATTCTGACAAAGCTGAAAATCCTGACCGGAAACATTGACCCGCCCGTCCTTGATGCGCCCCGCAGTGCGTCCAATCGTCGCCCCAGGATAATCGTCCTTTTCCAGATACTCAGCAGCAGAATCAAAACCCAGCACAATATTCTTCCCGTCAGGCAAAATCCAGTCAACAATCCGCGCCCCCAGGTCCGTGAAAGAAATCATAACGCCCGCCTGACTCTCCAGCGTGATTAAACTGGCATCCTCACCAAAATCTTTTACATCAACTTTCATCTATTTCCTCCTTGAATTTTTAACTGAGTTCACACAGAGCTAAAGCTCTGGCAATTCCTAGAAGCTAAAGCTCCTGAAATTGTCTGCGTCCTAAGGACGCTGTTGTCGACTCTCGCTACGACGCTGAAGCGCCTAGTCGAGTCGCAGCACGCCTGAAGCAATAACCAGGCTCGCCATAATCATATCACAATCCGGCGTCTAAGGTGCACCCAGAGCAGAAGCCAAAATCACACTGTTACAAGCAGTATCCCTGTAACAACTTTTTTTATTCCATTTGAATTCACACTTTAATAGCATTCGCACCACAGTAATGTCGAAGCGCTCAAACACTCGCTTTTCCATAAATTATTACAATTAAGTATAACTCATTTCGTTATGAAAATGCTTCCAATTATGAGTGTTCTTTAGGAAATCTTTTCAAAGAAAAAAGCCGGCCGCCTAGAATAGACAGACTGACTTAGATTGTAGACAAACCTACCAAAAACTGGACAGATTGTCTATTTTTATGCAGATACTGTCAAAGTCACCTTTGCCCCGCCCATCTCCGGATTTTCAAGCAGCAAAGCACCGCCATGCTTAAGCGCAACCGCCTGAGCAAACGACAGCCCAACACCGTAATGCTTCCCGCTGCGCCCCGTATCTTCCGTAAAAAATAATTTACCAGCATTTTTCAGAGCCGACTCCGTGAAAGGCCGTCCGTTATTCCAGAATTCAAAAATAACATGCCCCATATCCTCCGAAATGACCAGCGTCACTTGCTTATCCCCAGCCTCCGCGTAATGACAGGCATTCACAAAAATATTAATCAGTGCCCGGTCAAGACTCACCTGATTTCCATGAAAAGTTTCAATCTGACCGGTTATTTTCAGTTGAAAATCAACCCGATAGGTTTTCACAAGATCTTCAATTTCAATCAGCAAGCCGTCCATAAAACCCTCAAAACTGATTGTTTCCCGGTAGTCACCGTCATCACTTAATAGCCGTGTATAGTTGACCATGGCGCCGAAATAATTATCAAAAGTTTTGATACTATTTTTCATGGAGTGTACAAAATCATGCTGCTGCACTGTCAATTCCGTCATCTCAAGCAGCTCGATATTTCCCTTTAAAACAGTCAATGGCGTCTTGACATCATGCGACAGGGCTGCCACCTGGAAAGACAAATCTTTCTTTTCTGTCCGCTCAGCCTCAATCAAAGTAGACAATTCTTCACCTTTTGTATAAAGCTGAGACAGAACTTCGTCAAATTCAATGATTTTTGAGTGTTCCGGCTTCAAAGCCTGTTCAGATGAGCCCATCTGCCGAGACATCGTCTGCACCGCCCGGAAATTTCTCACAAATTCGCGAATAAGCTTTGTGGCAGAGTAGATAATGAGGAGGAACAGACCGGCAATCATGAAAATGTAGGAAAAATTGTTAACCGAAAAGCGGCGCAGTGAATGACTCGTGACTTCTGGTATTTGACTGCTTCGCAGAACAAAAACAAGTTTTCGGTTTTCAAAAAAATTGAAATCAATGAGACCTCGCTTGATACTGCGAGATTTTTTGAATGCTGTTTCAAATTCTGGCAGGTCCGTTTTCACATATCTTCCGGCAAGTAGTTTTCCCGTGTTTCGGTCAAAAACGGCGTAATCATAAGGCCTGGTTTTCATTTCCCGTCTTATCCCTGAAACACTTGCGTTTTGACCGAAGGAAATATTGGGTTCCCCGGCATAGTTAAGCTGCCCCGTTAAATGCAGCAGAAAAATGAAAACGAGCTGAAAAAGAAAAAGCAAAAAAACACCAATGAAAATCTCAGCAATGGCTCTATAAATTCTTTTGGTAATGGAATAACGCCTATTCATGCCACTTATACCCTAAGCCCCGTGCTGTCTTGATTGGCTCAAAGCCGAAAGGCGCAAATTTCAGCCGAATCTGGTAAATATACTCTGAAATCGAGCGAAAAAGCGCGTCCGAGTCATCATCATAGACCTGCTCATAAATATCTTCCCGCGTGAAAACTTTACCTGGACGTTCAGACAACAGCTCCAAAATATCATACTCACGACTTGTGAGCGGAACAAGCTGACCATTAATATAAACTTGCTTGTTTTCAAGGTAAAAAGTAACTGGGCCAAGCGTCCGTCGAATCTCTTCGAATTCCTGGACAGACTGTCTCACCCTTTCTTCCCGCTTCAAATGTGCTTCAACTTTGGCTGCAAGCTGATTCACGCTGAAAGGTTTGGTGATATAATCATCTCCGCCGATTTTCAGTCCCTGGACAATATCATCCTCAGTGTCTTTTGCACTGACAAAAATAATCGGCGTCGCCACTCGATTGCGAATCAATTGACAGACCTCGGTTCCTTCAACATTTGACATCATAATGTCCAGTAAAATGAGGTCAAAAACTTGAAAATCCTCGATTCTGACAGGCAGCGCAACCTCAGAGCGGGTTGTCACTTCGTAGTTTTTCATTTGAAGCACTGTTTTCATCAGTTTCAGGATTTCTTTGTCGTCGTCTATCACTAGGATTTTATACATGATTCTCCTTTCCCCTATTATAAATTAAATATAAATGATATACAATTAAAAGAAGTATCATAATTATTTTGGATTTTCTATTTTTTCGGCCAGCACAAATTTATCATTTATCTCAACCGCGAAAGCCTGATTCAGCGGATAATTCTTGAGAGAATCTATTTCTCCATAGTTCCACTCAACCCTTTTCTCTTTTGATTTAGAACCATACCAGTCAATTTTCTTCCATTCAGATTTTGGAATTTCTTTTCCATTTTCAGGATTAAAAAGCTTGTCTTCTGTAAAAAGAAACAGGTAATCATCCAAATCCTCTGCGGGCACCGTCTGATTGGTAATTCTGTAAGTTGAATTTCCAAAATTGATTTGTCTGACATCTTTGCGGTTGATTGAAAAATCATGCTCACCATAAGTTTTTGAAAAACTTTGAATATTCAACTGCTTTCCCGCTGGCACTTTGACTGCCGGCAGAACTTGGAAAAATTTATTGTTTATGCCGATGCAAATCAGATTATCTGAAGTTTTAAAGAGATTGACAAGTGATAAAGTTGTGCTGTTTTCAGTACTCTTTGACAATAATCTCTGGTTATCTCTGTCCACAATAATTGTTTTATGAAATTTTGACAAAGCCCCAGTGATATGATTTTCGGGAATCTCATTATTCGTAATTGAGTAATCCGTTTGCTTATAAACAAAACTCTGGTAATTATCAGCTGAAAACCTAACCTTTTCGTCAGCCTTCTGCACACAGCCCGTCAATAACGTTAACACTGCCAAAATAATGATAACTAGAAAATTTTTCTTTTTCATGAATCCTCCTTCAAAACGCATTTTATACAATGTATTTCAGAATTTGTTCAGAAAACAGAAATGAAATCAAGTTGATATTGAACTCCTGCATGTAAAAATACAAAAATCCAGCCCTCTTAAAGAACTGAATCAAACATTATTCCCACCGAAGAACAAACACTCACCTCTTCTTATAAATCGAATAACAATCAAACAACACGCGCACCAAAATATGCAAAGGAATCCGACTATGCACACCCAGCTCAAAATAATTCACCTCCAGCCGACTCTTGTAGCCCACAATAGCAATATCCGCCAGCGCACTCAGCCGACTATCCGCAGTCGCCGTCAGAACCAGAGTCTTTGCCCCCCGCGACTTGGCAATCTTGACAGAATCATTGATTTCGTCCGTTTCACCAAAAAGCGACAAAGCAATCACAAGATCCTCCGGCTTCAAAAATTTTGCATAATAAGCCATCGGCTTTGCCTCACTATAGAGCGAAACATGCTTATGAAAAAGCTGAAGCTTCCTGAGCATCTCATTGGCCGGGTTAATAGAAAGACCACAGGCCAGCAGTACGATTTCATCCGCCCTGTCAATCGCCTTCACAGCCGCCTCAATCGAATCCGCCGAAATCCCGTTAATCGTCTTCAGCAGCTCCTCCTCATTTTTCGCAATCGCACTCAGCACCTCCTGAGAAAACTTCGTGCCCTCACGCTCCAAAACCGCCTTTTCCTTAATCGAATAGCGAAAATCCGAGTAGCCCGCATAACCCTTCTTGCGCACCGTCCGATTCACCGTAGAAATCGACACAAAAGCCATATCTGCTACTTCAGATATTGATAATCTGGGAATATCCTGATAATTATCCTGAATCACCTGCCAGGCGTGGCATTCAGAATTTGAAAGTTCCTGTGACATTTTTCTCCCTCCCCCCATTATATCACACGGCTCCTTGATAGAACTTCCCATTTTCAATCTCATAAATAGGCACACCCGGACTCTCATTGAAATTGCGCGTATTCGTATTATCTAGACAAATATAGTGCGGATGTACACCAAAGCGCAAACCCCCGATATGCCCGATAAACACCTGCAGCTCGCTCTCGCTCACACCCAACTTCTCCGCCACACTTTTCTGAAAAGTATCCTGACTGTCCCTCATGGACACACACCAGTTCAAATCCTTGTCCGTCTGTTCAGCTAAAGTCTTCGCAAAATCCGCCGTATGAGAAAAAGTAACCCACTCCCCGTGAATTTGTGTAATCAGCAGATGCGGCTGCCCAAAACCAGTCGCCATCTCATTCAACAGAAAAGCCCTCTCCCTCGCCGACAACGCATTCCACTGCTTACGCGACTCTTCCCAGCCGTTCGGAGCGCCCCCCTCATAAATATCAATCTGCCCATTCAGATTAGACTGCCGCTCACCATCCGTTGCGCCATTATTCGCCATCTGCAGCCACATCTCCTCATGATTACCCATAAAAACAAGCACATGATAACCCTCTGCCGGCAAAGTATGCGTCAAATAAAGCAAAGCCCCATAACCATCCGGCCCCCGGTCAACCGTATCACCCAGCACAAAAAGCCGGTCCGACTTACTGAAATTCACAGCCTTTAGCGCCTTCTTCAGGCTCTCAAAACGCCCATGAATATCCGAAACCACAAAATCCCTCGCATACTGCTTCTCCGAGCGCTCAATCTTATAAAGCGGAATCTGACCAGCCGAAATCGACGAAACCACAGGCAAAGACTCATTCGTCGCCGCAGGAATCGGCCTCGGCCAGAGCACAAAAGCCAAGCCCCCGATGACCAGAACAATCACAGCAATCCCCGCAAAAAAAACAGCCAGCAAAGTTTTCCTCATGCGCCTATTGTACCAGAATTTCAGAACCTTAAGTTATAAAATGAAGCTGGACATTTCCGCAGCAAAAAATCACCGCATTTTCCCGTAGTCGTTTCGGTAAACAACAAAGAAAATATACGATGATTCATACTGTTTGTCACAGCATTAAAAACACATCCGCCCGCTCAGCTGCTAGCGTTTAGCTCCTGATGAACTTCCCGTTTAGCTTCCTGACGAACTTTCAGGCGGGGCTGTGTTTAAACTTGGATTTGCACCAACGCCATTTGCAACATGAATCTCTACAGAATCAACGAGACCAACATACTGATTATCCTTCGAGGCCCAGACAATCGTGCCTTTGGGCTGCTCCGAGTCTACATAAACAACACCGTAACTAATATTTGCCCCCTTGCTCTTTAAATCAAAGAAATAGGATTCAATATTGTTTTCTTTTTGGCCGACAATGCTTATGTAAGGTCTGCCTTCTGAGTAGACGACTTCCACCTTCTTGTTGTCCTCACCATATAAATAGGCTCCCTTTTCCACCGACTGACTAATGAGTTCACCATAGGCGACAACATCGCTGTACATCGTTTTTACCAGCACCTGCAAATTGCTTTTCGCACCCAAATCCGCTGCCGTCTCGGCATTAGCATTTCCAAACCATGGAACAATTCCCGGCTTGCCTTTTGAGACAGTAACTGCCATTTTGTCTTCTTTGGCTACTTTTTCATTTGCACTGATAGACTGGCTGACAATCATTCCATCTGGTACTTTATCTGAGCCTGCTTCACCATAAGACACTTCAATCTTATTCGTTTTTGCCCAGCTTTCAACCTCCTGTTTCGACTTATTAACAAAGTCCGGAACAGTGATATTCTTCTCAAAAACCTCTTTTCCTTTTGAAACAGTGACCGTCAGAATGTCTTTTCTCCTGTAGGTATCGGCCGTTAAATCTTTTTCTTTGTATTCCATCCCTATGAATGTTCCGCTGGGATGACTGTCGTCATAGTTTTGGACAAGTTTAACATTGATTGCCTTGTTTTCACTGATCCAGTTTTCGATTAACTGCCGGTTCATTTTTGAGAAATCCGGCACTTTAATTAATTCATCCGGATTCGGGCCTTTACTTACTTTAAGTTTCAAGGTCGACCCTTTCTGAATCTTTGAATCAGCTGAAACATTCTGCTCTGTTACGATGTTTTCATCTTGCTTAATGCTGAAAACAGACTCTGTCTCAATATTGATATTGTTCTTCAAAGCCCATGTTTGCGCCTCGTTGACTGGCTTGTTGACGAAATTCTGCACAGAAACTTGATTCATGTAACGAAAAGTAAAGAAAGCAATCAGCGCAACAAGCAGTACTGAACCTGCTGCCACGGCATATTTCAGTATTTTCTTTTTTAAATAAGACTTGTCTACCTCTTCTATTCCGCCATGTTTCCTTGGGCTTCTTGTCCTAGGCAAGTCTCCCGATGTCCTTTTCACAATACGACTTTCTTCAATGTTCCTTTTTTCATAGCCGCTTTTTTCAGGCTCATCTTTTTCAGTTTCAGGAAAGTTTTTCCCGAAATTATTTTTGTCATAATGGTCTTTATCGAAATTATTTAAAAAATTCCCTTTACTCATTTTACTCACTGACGAATTGTCCCTCACGTAGTTCATAAGTTTTATCTGACTGCGCAGCGATTTCCTTCGAGTGCGTCACCACAATCACACACTTTTGATGCTCATGTGCCAGCTTTTTGAAAATGTCAATGATTTCCTGTTCCATTTCGCTGTCCAGGTTTCCTGTCGGCTCGTCCGCAAGAATCACATCAACGTTCGTCGCAAGAGAGCGTGCGATTGCCACGCGCTGCTGCTCTCCTCCGGAGAGCTTTGTGACAGGCCGATCCGCCTTGGCTTTTGTAATTCCGATATAATCCAGCAGATTATAGGCAACTTCCCTCTGATTTTTCGGCAGTTCATTGCTGGTAATACTCATTGCAACGAGCACATTTTCCACCGCTGTCATATAGGGAATCAGATTATAGGATTGAAAAACAATCCCTATCTTATCACGGCGGTAATTTTCATAGCCGATCTTCTTTATATCTGTCCCGTCAAAGAGCACTTCACCCTCTTTCGGTTCCTCCAGGGCGCTGACAATTGAAAGAAAAGTCGTTTTTCCAGAACCTGATTCACCCAAGATGCTGTAAAAAGTCCCTTCCTCAAAACTCGAATCCAGATCGCGCAAGATAAAACGCCTGCGGTCTCCATCCTGATAATAGTAGCTCAGTCCCTCTGTTTGAATAATACTTGCCATTGTCATTCCCCCCTTACAACATAATTTTCTTCGGATTCAAGCGCACAGTATACACGATTGGAATCAGAGTTGAAATGAGCACTGTCCCTAAACCAATCGCATAAAATGCGACGACAACATCCGCATCCAGACTTACCTTATAGGCTTTCATCACGTCCTCGCTACTCAAATCGCTCTCGTCGTCAGAAGAATAACTCACCGACATCATTCCGCTCTTCTCTTTTTTCTGCTGCTCAGAAATCATCTGATTCTTAAGCATGGTTTGCGAAACTTTTTGCGCCACAAGATTACCGGAAAAGAGCGCTAAGGTAATGCCGACAAGTGCAATTGTAACTGTCTCTATGACAACTTGTGCGGCAACTTTCACACGTCTTTCACCCAGAGACAGGTAAATTCCCATCTCGTGCTTACGATCGCGCAAGAACAGAGTAATTAACAGGCTTAAAATTACCAGCGTTGCTCCAATTGCCACGTAGAGAACAATACCGGCAATCCATTTTATCGTCGAAAGAGGACCCGCAACACTTGAGATTTTATCATCCCCATCGTTGACTAAGAACATCTCTCCAATAACTGCCTCTGCCTCTTTTCTAAAGGCCGCCGAATCATCCGGATCTTTCAGAACATAGACAGGTTCAAAAAAGAGGTCATATGTTTTCCCGCCGGCTTTAACCATTTCCTGGTCTGAAAAGTCTTTTGCATCTGTCACCACTTTATTCGGCACATAAAGAGTGTTGACCATATCCTCATTGCGCCAGGAAGTAATTCCGCTTTTGTCGTCTTTTTTCACCATCTGCTTTGGTTCATAAATACCGACAACTTCCAGCTCCAAATCCTGAACTGCAATGGGAGCTGGCATTCCCTCATTTCCGTCAGCTTCAGCTTCGAAATTATAAACCTGATTTTTCATCGGAATTCTGTCGCCGACTTGGAGATTGTTTGTCTCTGCTAATTGTTTGGTGATTAGCGCCACTTTCGCACCGCTATCCACTTCTGCCTTGCTGAATAGCCGGCCAGTCAGCAGTTTTCCGTTTCCCTCCCTGAAGGGAAGCATTTCATTATATTGCACACCTGTTGTCGTAAATCCCGGGAGGCCTGATTCATCATTACCAGAACGCATCTCCTTCGTTTCTTCCGCGCGATACGGCTTCATCGTCTCACTGTAGAAATATCCAGTTGCATTATAATCGTAATATTTCACATAGGAAGATTTGCCTAGCTTTTCAATCGTTGCAACCGGCAGCCCCTTCACATTCTGAGTCTCCTCAGGGCTCATCTTTTCAAGCTTGCTGAAATTCGGCACAATTTTTGTAGCAGCGCCGATTCCCTTGCGGATAGAAGATTCTGTCTGGCGGGCGGCCTGCTGCACCGACACAGCCCCCGCAATAATATTCCCTAGAACAAAAATCAATATAAGCAATATCAAAGATTTTCCGGGTCTTCGAATAATGCTGGTGAAAGCTCTCTTGATGTAATTCATGAATTAACCTCTTTCCGATAGTTGATGTTTTCATCAGACATCTGCCAATGCCTTTCTAATCATAATCACTCATTTTTGTAATTATATAAGCACCATTATACCATAAGATGAGGAATATCTAAGAAATAAAAGTATTGAAAACACTTTAAAATGGACATTCATATGTTATAATCAAGTTAATGAAAAAACTGATTAAACTCTTGATGCTGCTCACCATTATCGGCTCCTGTCTAACCGGAGGAATCCGTGCAAAAGCTGACGATACCGACACATTTTCTGTACAGGCCTCTGCCGCCATTGCTGTGGACGCAGACAGCGGGAAAATTCTTTATAATCAGAACGGTGACAAGCCAGGACAAGGCATTGCCTCCATCACCAAGCTGATGACCGTCTACATGGTCTACGATGCCATCAAAGCCGGACAGCTCAAATGGGATGACAAAGTCCCAATTTCAGACTATGCCTACGAACTCACTCAAAGCACCGTCGCCAGTAACATCCCCATGGCCCAAGGTGAAAGCTTCACCGTCAAAGACCTCGTCAACGCTGCACTCATTCCATCCGCCAACTCAGCCGCCATTGCCCTGGCCGAGAAAATCGGCGGCAGCGAGCCGAAATTCGTTGACCTCATGAGCGCAAAACTCAAAGCCTGGGGCATCGAAGATGCCAAAATGGTTAACTCTTCCGGACTGAGCAACGCCGACCTGCCAGAGGCTAACTGGTATCCAAACACCAATTCTGACAGTGAAAACACCATGTCAGCCAAAGATGTCGCCATCATAGCGACTCATTTAATCAGCGAATTTCCCGAAGTTCTGGACATTACCAAACAAACCAGCATGATCTTTGACGAAAACGGTGACTCGCAAAACACCATGCTGACAACCAACTACATGCTGCCGGGACAAGCCTCCGGACGTGCAGGCGTTGACGGCCTAAAAACCGGCACCACCGTACTCGCAGGCTACTCCTTTGTCGGAACCGCCCAGCAAAACGGCTTCCGAGCCATCACCGTCGTTCTCAACGCCGAAGACGGCTCAGGCGAAGCTTCCCGGTTCACCCAGACCAGTGCCCTCATGGACAAAGTCTTCGGCACCTGGCAAGTCTACGACATCAATGCCGACAATGCGCCGCTCAAAGGCTACCTCGAAGCCCCAGTCAATGACGGCAAAAAAGCCACCGTACCGCTTCTCACAGCTTCCGCCTTCTCCATCACCACCAAGATGGACAATCCCGAATACACCATCAAAATCAATAAAGTTAAAGGCGGCGTTGAAGCCCCTGTCAAAAAAGGCGATGCCGTCGCCTCCGCCTACGCTGTCGTCTCAGATAAACTAGGCTACCTCCCAGGCTACTCCGGCAGCACCGTCCAGCTCATCGCCAAAAACTCAGTCGAGAAAGCAAATCCCTTTGTCGTCGGCTGGAACCGCTTCGTTGACTTTGTTAATAAGCAACTCTAATCCCATTTAAACAGGAAAAATCCGAATGAATCGGCTCATATCTTCGAATATTGAGTCAATTCACTCGGATTTTTAACTTCCTGCATACGTTGCCCGTGTCCGCAATAAAAACGAATAGTACTTTGCCCCCTCTCAAATTAAATGATAACAACACATCATGGGAGTTAACAGAATTGAATCACTAACCCATGTTAGTCAGCAAAATTCGCTCCGAGAACCGGCAAACACTGAGCGAAAACAAAAAGCCAGCAATTGCCAGCCATAGTAAACAAGGAAAGTTAAATTTCCTCGCACATCATTAAAACAATTGAAAAAGCGCACGCAATTCAGTCAACAAAATTCGGCCCGAGAACCGGCAAACACTGAGCGAAAACAAAAAGCCAGCAATTGCTAGCCATAGTAAACAAGGAAAGTTAAATTTCCTTTCACATCATCTAAATACTTGAAACACTGCACACAATTCAGTCAACAAAATTCGGCCCGAGAACCGGCAAACACTGAGCGAAAACAAAAAGCCAGCAAATGCTAGCCATACCAAACAAGGAAAGTTAAATTTCCTTTCACATCATCTAAATACTTGAAACACTGCATCTCAACCCAAGATACAAGAACTCCGGCAGTAAGACTCGAACTTACGACATCATGATTAACAGTCATGCGCTACTACCAACTGAGCTATGCCGGAATAAAAAAACATTATTTTGTTGTCAGTTGGTAGCAAGGGGAAAAGCTCTCGCTTCTCTCATCCGGTATACCTTGAAGCAGTGCTTCAAGCCAACTGAGCTATGCCGGAATAATGCGTCTCAGTTAACAAACTAGTGCCTCTCTGGGGAGCATCACTCCAAGTCAACTGAATTACAAGAAAAGATAGTCCATGAGGGAGTCGAACCCTCGTTGCCGGTCTGAGAAACCGGAGTCTTAACCGCTTGACCAATGGACCTCAATGTTTTTTAAACTTCCATATTATTATACCATGAAAGAGTAAAATATTCATTTATCTGAAATGAACTATTATAACAAAAAAGGCGATTAGCTTGGGAACGCCCATATCTGACAGGGGGCAACCCCCAACTACATCCGGCGCGGTGAGGCTTAACTGCTGTGTTCGACATGGATACAGGTGTATCCCTCACGCCATGATTCCCAAACTAATTGCTT